>JAAYBP010000021.1 GCA_012730075.1 Acidimicrobiales bacterium
CAGGTGATCACCCCGGTCAACTGGTCGGGCCGCCTGGAGGTCAGGTCGTCGCTCGACGGTCGGGTCGCCAACACCAACGTCGCCGAGGACCGCCTCCTCGCCAACCGCCACCTGACCACCGTCGACGTCGGCTGGAGCGAGGGTGGCGTCGACTGGCTCGAGGTCGACACGTCGTGGTCCCACGTCCGCTGCGGCCTCGCCGCCCGCACCCACGTGATCGCCGAGGGCCCGGTGCGGATCCGCTTCGACTCCACCAACACGCCCGACGTCGTGGAGCGGGTGCTCACGTGCGACGCCGCCGAGGGTCGTCCGGTCACCGTCGAGAAGGTCGTCGCCATCTACACGAGCCGCGACGCGGCGGTCGGTCGACCCGTCCAGTCGGCGCGCGACGCGGTGACGTGGGCCGACGACTTCGAGATCCTGCGGATGCTGCACGAGCTGGCCTGGAAGCACCTCTGGGAGCTGTGCGAGATCGACGTGACCGAGGCCGACACGAACGACGACGGCTCGCCGTGCCAGGACGTGATCGCCGCCGTCCGCCTCCACGCGTTCCACGTGCTCCAGTCCGCCGCGCCCCACGTGCGCGACCTCGACGTGAGCGTCACCGCCCGCGGCCTGCACGGCGAGGGCTACCGGGGCCACATCTTCTGGGACGAGCTGTTCGTCTTCCCGTTCCTCAACCTGCGCTTCCCCGACACGACCCGTGCCCTGCTCCGCTACCGGGCCCGCCGGATGCCCGCCGCCCGCCGCCAGGCGCGCGAGCTGGGCCACATCGGGGCCCGGTTCCCGTGGCAGTCGGGCAGCGACGGCTCGGAGGAGACCCCGAGCCAGCTCTGGAACCCCCGCTCGGGCCGCTGGATGCCGGACAACTCGCGGCGCCAGCACCACGTCGGCCTGGCGGTCGCGTGGAACGTCTGGCAGTACCAGCAGGCGAGCGGCGACTACCGCTACCTCCTGGAGCACGGGATCGAGCTGCTGGTCGAGCAGGCCCGGTTCTGGGCCGGGCTCGCCGAGCGGGGCGACGACCGCCGCTACCACATCCGCGGCGTCATGGGCCCCGACGAGTACCACGACGGATACCCCGACGCGCCCGGCCACGGCGTCGACGACAACGCCTACACCAACGTCCTGGTGGGCTGGCTGCTCCAGCGGGTCCTCGAGCGCTACCACCGCCGCACCCCGCACGTCGCCGAGACCCAGCTCTGGGAGCGCCTCGGCGTCACCGACGCGGAGGCCGAACGCTGGCACCGCATCGCCACGCGCCTCCACGTGCCGTTCCACGACGGGATCATCAGCCAGTTCGCCGGGTGGGACGAGCTGTCCGAGATCGACTGGGACGACTACCGCGAGCGCTACGGCAACATCGGCCGCCTCGACCTGATCCTCGAGGCCGAGGGCGACAGCACCAACCGCTACAAGCTGGCCAAGCAGGCCGACGTCCTGATGCTGCTCTACCTGATGTCGCCCGAGGAGCTGTGCGAGCAGCTGGTGTCGATGGGCTACGAGTGCGACGCAGTGATGCTCGACGCGACCGTCGACTACTACATCGCCCGCACCGCCCACGGCTCGACCCTGAGCCGCATCGTGTACGCCTGGGTCCTGGCCCGGGTCGATCCGGAGCGGTCCTGGGAGCTGTTCCGCGAGGCGCTCGCCGCCGACATCGACGACACCCAGGGCGGCACCACCCCCGAGGGGATCCACCTCGGGGCGATGGCGGGCAGCCTCGACCTGCTCCAGCGCGGCTACAGCGGCCTCCAGCTCAAGGGCAACGAGGTGTGGTTCGACCCCCAGCTCCCCGCCGGGCTCACCCGCCTCGCGTTCGACCTGGTGCACCGCGACCGCAACCTGCGGGTGGCGATCACGCGCGAATCGATCTCGGTCGCGCTCGAGCGCGGTGCCCGGCTCACCGCCGCGATCGGCGTGCGCGGCGCGCTGCACCACATCGCCGCGGGCGAGGTCCTCGAGGTAGCCCTCGGCTGAGCGGGCGCCGGTACTAGTCGGCGGCGAAGGGCCCGGGACCGAACGGGTCCTCGGGGGTGGGGTCGAGGTCGGCCATCGTGGTCGAGCCGAACACGTCGACCGGCCGGGGCCCGGAGGCCACCTCGTCCTCGGGGCGGAGCCACGCGGCGTAGCCGTCCTCCTCGAGCCGGTCGGCCAGCTCGGGGCCGCCGCTGTCGCGGATCTCGCCCCGCACCAGGATGTGGACCCGATCGGCGTGCAGTTCGTGGAGCACCCGCGTGTAGTGGGTGATGCACAACACGCCGAGGCCCTCCTCGGTGGCCGCCTCGACCCGGCGGGCACAGGCGCGCAGGGCGTCGACGTCGAGACCCGAGTCGAGCTCGTCGAGCACCGCGAAGCGCGGCGCGAGCACCCCGAGCTGGAGGGTCTCGTTGCGCTTCTTCTCCCCTCCGGAGAGGTCGACGTTGAGCGGCCGGTCCAAGAAGCGCTCGTCGAAGCCGATCCGCTCGGCCTCGGCCGCCATGAGGGCCGGCAGCTCCGAGACGTCGCGGCCGGTGCCGTCGAGCGCGGCCGTCAGCGAGTCGAGCAGCGACACGCCGGGCACCTCGGTCGGGTACTGCATGACGAGGAACAGCCCGGCCCGGGCCCGCTCCCACGTGGGCAGGGCGAGCAGGTCGACCCCGTCGAGGGTGACCGTCCCGCCGGTGACCCGGTAGCCGGGTCGGCCCATCAGGACGTGCGAGAGCGTCGACTTCCCCGCCCCGTTGGGGCCCATCACGGCGTGGACCTCGCCGGCGCGGACGGTCAGGTCGACACCGCGGAGGATCTCCCGCCCCTCGACCTCGGCGCGGAGGCCCTCGATCACCAGCTCAGCGGTCACGGGACCTCCACGTACACGTCGTCGCCCTCGATCGTCACCGGGAACACCGGCACCGGGCGGGTCGCCGGCAGCATCGACGGCTCGCCGGTCAGCAGCGAGAACGCCGATCCGTGCTTCCAGCACTCGATCTCGAGGCGTTCGCACAGGACCTCTCCCTCCGACAGCGAGATCCGCTGGTGGGAGCAGGTGTCGCCCACCGCGTGGACGTCGTCGCCCACGCGGACGACCGCGATCGGGTGGCCGTCGACCTCGAAGCGGCGCGCCGCGCACGGCTCGAGATCGTCGAGCGCGCACAGGCGGTGCCGGATCGTCACGACGCGACCCCCGCGCCGACCTGGCGATCGAGGCGGTCGGCGATCGCGTCGGCCACCTCGGCTAGCACCGGTGCCGGCGCCGGGAACCGGGCCAGGACCTCGGCGAAGAACCCCGACACGACCAGCCGCTCGGCCACCTGCGGCGGCACCCCACGGCTCTCGAGGTAGAAGCGCTGGTCGACGTCGATCGGCCCGACGGTCGACGCATGGCTGCACCGCACGTCGTTGTTCTGGATCTCCAGGTTGGGCACCGATTCGGCCCACGCCTCGTCGCTGAGCTTCAGGTTCCGGTTCGTCTGGTACGCGTTGGTCCCCCGTGCCGTGGGCCGGACGGTGATCAGGCCGGTGTAGATCGAGCGCGACCGCCCGCCGACGGCCCCCTTGAACAGCAGGTCGGAGTGGGTGTCGGGGGCGACGTGGTCCTGGAACGTGCGGAAGTCGAGGGTCTGGTCGCCCTCGCCGAAGTAGGCGGCGAGCAGGTCGCCCGACGCGCCCCGGCCCTCCAGGCGGCAGTCGGTGCGCAGCCGGGCGTACTCGCCGCCGAGGGCGGCGTGGGCGGAGACCAGCCGGCTCTCCTGCCCGACGCGGGCCGTCACCGATCCGATCTGCCACATCCCGACGGGGAGGCGCTGGATCGCGGTGTGGGCCAGGCGGCCCCGGGTGGCGACGTCGAGCTCGACGACCGGCAGGACCAGGGCGTCGTCGACGGTGGCGGACTGCTGCTCGACGACGGTGAGCTCGGCGTCCTCGCCGACCGAGACGGCGAGCCGCGGGGCGCTGAGCCCGCGGGCGACGGTGGCGATCGTGCGCACCAGCACCGGCGCGGCGACGGTCACGCCGCGGTCGACCGAGACGGTGACGGCGGCGGGCGCCAGGGCGATCGCCCAGTCGACCAGCGCGTCGGGCGCGTCGCCGAGCACCGAGCCCGCGCCGGCCCCGTCGGTCGTGACGGTGACGGCCGGGTCGCGGACGTCGATCGACGCGACCCACCCGTCGACGACGGTGACGACGGCGGCCCACTCGTCCTCGGGGTCCCCGGCCGTGGGCGCGGAGGCCGCCGAGGCCGCGCCGTCGGGCGCGGCGAGGACGGGCGCGTACCGGTCGAGGTCGAGCTCGTCGATCCGGCTGTAGCGCCACTCCTCGACGTCGGGAGACGGGAGCCCGGCGGCACGGGCCCGCTCGGCGGCCGCGTTCCGGAGGGCGGTATCGCCCGGCAGGGCGGCGACGTCGTCGGCGGTGGGGCTCAGCGGGCTGCTCCGGTCGTGCGGTCGGCGGTCGACCGGCCCCGCGGTCGGGGAACGGCCGACCGACCAGCGTACCGGCCGTCCCCACCCGGGCCCCACCCCGCCCCCGTCCCTCTCTAGATACTGGGTATTGACTACTGAGCATCTAGGCCGTACGCTGCGGACATGTCGGTTCCCGACGGGCTGCTCGCCCTCCTCCGCGACGAGCCGAAGCACGGCTACCAGCTCGCCGCCGAGTTCTCCGAGCGCACCGCCGGGCGTTGGACGCTCAACACCGGGCAGGTGTACACGACCCTCGACCGCCTGGCCCGGGACGGCTTCGTCGAGCCCGACGGCACCGTCGACCCCGACGACGCCCGCCGCCGCCGCTTCCGCCTCACCGCCACCGGCGTCGAACGGGTCGAGCGCTGGCTCCGCGAGCCGCCTGCCGGCGTCGCCCACCGCGACGAGCTGGTCCTCCGGGTCCTCCTGACCGCGGCCGCCTCTCCCGCGAGCGCCCTGACCGTCATCGACGACCAGCGCAGCGCGCTCGTCGGACGGCTCCAGTCGATCCGCCGGTCCGCCCGCTCCGAGGACGGTGCCGACGACCTGATCTCCCGGATGGCGGCCGACGCCGCCGCCGTCCGGGTCGAGAGCGATCTGCGCTGGCTCGACCTGTGCGAGGAGCGCATCCGCCACCACCAACCCCTTGGGGAGGGACCCCGATGACCACGCCCACCGAGACCGATCCCGCCGGGACGGCGCACGGCCCGACGGCCGACCCGCCCTCGGGCCCCGTGCTCGTCCTCGACCACGTGACCCTCGACCGGCCCAGCGGCCGCACCACCGTCCGCGCCCTCGACGACCTGAGCCTCGCCGTCTCCGCCGGCGAGCTGGTCGTGATGATGGGCCCCTCCGGCTCGGGCAAGTCGAGCGTGATCGACGTCGCCGGCGGGCTGGTGCGGCCGACCGACGGGGCCGTCTGGTTCGACGGCGAGGCGGTCCGGCCCGACGACCTCGCCGCCTGGCGACGCCGTCGGCGCCAGGCGATCGGCCTGGTGCACCAGCGCCTCAACCTGATGCCGGGCCTGTCGGTCCTCGACAACGTCGCCCTGCCCCTGCTCCTGGAGCACGAGCGGGTGGGCCGGGCCCACGATCGGGCCCGCGCCGCGCTCGCCCGGGTCGGCCTCGCCGACCACGCCTCCCGGCCCCCCGAGGACCTGTCCGGCGGCGAGCGTCAGCGGGTGGCCATCGCCCGGGCGGTCGTCGGCGAGCGGCGCCTCGTCCTGGCCGACGAGCCGACCGCCGCGGTCGACACGGTCACCGCCGAGGGGATCGTCGAGCTGCTCGGCCGCCTGGCGGCCGACGGCGTCGCGGTCCTCATGGCCACCCACGACTCCCGCCTCGCCGGGTGGGCCGACCGCGTGGTGTTCCTGCGCGACGGCCGCATCGCCGAGCGCCGGGGCACCGGCCAGGACGTGGTGGAGGAGGTCCGATGATCCGTCTGGCCGCCCTCCTCGTCCGCGACGACCTCCGCACCGAGCCGGCGCGCGCGGCGATCACCGCCCTCCTCCTCACGGTCGCCGGCCTGGTGACCGCGACCGGTGTCGACGTCGTGCTGGCGTTCGTCGTCGGCCTCACCATCGCCGCCGCGGCCGCCGCCGGCGCGGTCGGCGCCCACGAGCACCGCCTGTCGGTGCTCGACCGCAACGGTGCCGGGCTCGGCCCGTCGCTGCTCACCGCGGTCGGCACGATCCTGCCCCCCGCCGTGGTCGCCCTCGCGCTGACCGGCGTCGCCGCCGGGCCGCTCGCCGCCGCCCTCGACCGGACCGCACCCACCCTCGGCGACCTGGCCGCGGTGACGCTGCTGGGCCCGATCGTCGCCACCGCCGTGGCCACCTGGGCCCTGACCCCCCGCCGACCGTGGGGGGCCCTCGGGTGGACCCTCGTCGTCCTCCTCGTGGTGGTCTCGGCGCTCACCGTCGTCGTACCGCTGGTGGTCGCCGCGGTGGTCATCGGCCGCTGGGCGGCGAACACCCGCAGCCGGTGGCGCACCCCGGCCGTCGCCGCCCTCACCGTCGTGTCGATCCTCACCCTCGCCGGCATCGCCGCCTCGCTCGGCGGGTCGACCACGTTCTTCGACCTCGGGCTCGGCCTCGTCGTCTGCACCGTGCCGCTCGTCGCCGCCCTCGCCTACCTCGGCAGCACCACCGTGGCCGGCCTGGCCGCGCTGACGTCCCGCACCGGGCCGACCGCCCGCCTGGCGGGCGCGACGATCGCCGCCCGGCGGCGCCAGCTCGGCGCCCTCGCCGCGGCCGTCGGCGTGCTCGCCGCCGCCGCCGGGGCCGAGGGGGTCGTCGGCGCCAGCTTCGGCGAGCGGGAACGCCGCCGCCTCGACGCCCCACCGGTGTACGTGGGGCGGGCCGGGACCGACCCCGGTCAGGTGATCGTGGTGACGTCGTGGGCCGAGCCGGACCAGGCCGCGACCGCCGTCGCCACCGCCCGCGCCGACCACCCGACCGTCCCGGTGGTCGCCATCGACCGGCTCGGCCGCGGTGGCACCCAGACGGTCCCCAACCGGGCAGCCTCCCAGGGCTTCTTGGACTTCAGCCCGCTGGTCGACCCGGCGCCGACGGTCCAGGTGTCGGGCGAGCGCACCCCGAACTGGGTCGGGGTCGCCAGCGCGGAGGACCTCCGCGCCCTCGGGCTCGACGACGCCGCCGACGCGATCGCGGCCGGCAAGGTCGCCGTGCTCAACGACACCGTCGGGGTCGTCGCCGGCCACGTGACGGTACGCACGCACATCGCCAACGACCTGACCGACGACCAGGCCGGCCGGGGCGAGGACGTGCGCCTCCCCGCCGTGCGGATCGACCTCGACGAGCCGGCCCTGCTCCTGCCCGGCGCCGTCGTGGGGCCCGAGGTGGCCGCCGGCCTCGACGAGGACCTCACGCCCGCCCGCATCGTCGTCGGGGGGAACGGCTCGTCCGCCGACGATCCGGAGGTGGTGGCCGCCTTCCAGCAGGTCCACCGCGACACCCGGCCCACCCTCGCCCCCGAGACCGACCTCGCCGTCGACTTCGACGGTGACGGGTACTGGGACCGGGGTCGCGTCGAGCTGGAGGTGACCCCGACGGCCGGTTCGTACGCGTACGAACGGCACCGCGGGTCCCGCCAGAACGACGTGCCGATCCTCTCCGACACCGCGGCCGAGGGTCGGGAACGGCTGATCGGGCTGGCGGGGCTGGCCGTCCTGGTCACCCTGGCCGCCACCGCCCTCACCCTCGCCCGGTCCAGGGGTGAGGACGCCCTGCTCGAGGTGCAGGGCGCCCCGGCGGCGTTCCGGGTGCGGACCGCCGCCGTGCAGGCCGCGGTCGTCGCGGCGGCGGGGTCCGTGCTCGGCCTCGTCGCCGGCATCGGCATCCCGGTGATCGCCATGGCGGTCTACAACGGCCGGAACCACGAATGGCCCCTCCTCGACGTGCCGATCGTCGTCCCCCCGCTGGTGATCGCGGTCATGGTCGCCCTGCCGGTGGTCGCCGCCGCGCTGGCCGCCGTCATCGTGTGGGCCCGACCCCGCCCGTCGACGCGACTCCTCGCGGACGCCGCGGCCTGAGCGCCGACCTCACGGCCTGGGGCGGCGGGCCCCGTGCCGAGGACTCCGTGCCGAGGACTCCGGGCCGCGGGCTCGGGCGGGGACCTCAGCGGCGGCGCCGGAACAGGCGCCGCCACCGGCCCCCGTCGGCCCGGCGGGCCGACCGCGTCCGTTCGGCCTCGACCTCGCGGAGCGCGTCGGGGGCCGCGGCGTTGACGATGTCCTCGGCCGCGTCGAGCAGGGCGGCGATCTCGTCGCCCCGCTCGTCGAGCCCAGGAGGCTCGTCCGGGGTGACCGGCGTGATCAGCGAGCCGTGGCTCCAGTTCACGTCGGCCAGGCGCGGCTGGAACGCCGGGCAGCCGTCGGGGCAGCGCCACGGTGCCTCGGGCGCGAGGTCGAGGTCGCACTTCCGCACCGTCTCGCCGTTGCGGTAGGTGCGGGACTCGAAGAACTTGCAGTCCTGGCGCATCGGCACCGGATCAGTCTGCCGCCCGCCCGACCGCGAACGATGTCGCCGTGACCGGGCCGGTGGTACGAGCGGCGACCGCGCCGGAGCCGCCCTCGGGCGACGGCACGGTGGCGGCCGCCACCGGCGTCGCCATGCCGTCGGCCCCCCGTCGGGCGATCACCCGGATCGTGCCCGAACCCGCCGCCAGCAGCGCGACGCCGAAGAGGGTCGACCCGAGCGCCTCCAGGACCTCCTCGTAGATCTGGAGCGCCGGGTGGACGAGCGTGTCGCCGTCCCACTGGAGGAACTCGAGCACCTGCGACACGGCCCAGCAGGCGCCGCCGAGGGCCATCACGACCTGTGACCGCACCGGCAGGGAACGGAGGACGACGAGGCCGCCGATCGCGCCGAGGACGAAGACCGGCAGGTACAGGATCTGCCAATCGATCCCGGTGCGCTCCAGGCGCTCGTGGATCACGAACATCTCGTCGGTGCCGAGGAAAGCGAGGAAGGCGCCGAACCCCAACATGAGCCGGCGCCGCGGCTCGTCGAACAGGAACCCGTGGAGAACCGTCAGGACCCCCGCGATGCCGAGGAACGCGCCGGAGAAGTACGCGTAGGTCCGGTACTCGCCGTCCCACGGGCTGCCGGGGCCGGTCGGCATTCCGTAGCGCACGACGTGCACCGCGATGATCAACCCGCAGGCACCCAGGTACAGCACCGCCTGGGCCGCCGGCCGATCGCGCAGAGAGCCCAGCAGGGACTCGGCACGCTCGAATCGTCCGAACCGCATGGTCCGCTCCCCCCTCCCACCAGCCGTGGGGTGGGATCGGAGCCATGGTCGCGCCGGTTCACGCGGCGGTCAACCGCCGTTCACCGCCTGGCCATCCGGGTCAGCCGACGCTGCCCTCCATCTGGAGCTCGATCAGGCGCGACCACTCGACCGCGTACTCCATCGGGAGCGTGCGGGTGACCGGTTCGATGAAGCCGTTGACGACCATCCCCATCGCCTGCTCCTCGGTGAGCCCCCGGCTCATCAGGTAGAAGAGCTGCTCGTCGGCGACCCGGCTGACGGTGGCCTCGTGGCCGATGCGGGCGTCGTGCGACCCGACCTCCATGTAGGGGTACGTGTCGCTGACCGAGTCGGGGTCGAGGATCAGGGCGTCGCACTGGACGTGGCTCTTGCAGCCGTAGGCGTCGTCCTCGACCCGGACCAGGCCGCGGTAGGACGTGCGCCCGCCGTGGCTGGAGATCGACTTGGACACGATCTTCGAGCTGGTCTCGGGGGCGGCGTGGACCATCTTCGCTCCCGTGTCCTGGTGCTGGCCCGCCCCGGCGTAGGCGACCGACAGGACCTCACCGGTGGCCTTCGGGCCGACCAGCCAGACCGCGGGGTACTTCATCGTCAGGCGGCTGCCGATGTTGCCGTCGATCCACTCCATGTGGCCCTCGGCCTCGACCCGCGCCCGCTTGGTGACCAGGTTGAACACGTTGTTCGACCAGTTCTGGATGGTCGTGTAGGTGACCCGGGCCTGCTCCTTGACGACGATCTCGACGACCGCGCTGTGCAGGGAGTCCGACGTGTAGGTGGGCGCGGAGCAGCCCTCGATGTAGTGGACCTTCGAGCCCTTGTCGGCGATGATCAGCGTGCGCTCGAACTGGCCCATGTTCTCCGCGTTGATGCGGAAGTAGGCCTGAAGGGGCATCGACACCTCGACGCCCGGCGGCACGTAGATGAACGACCCGCCGGACCAGACCGCCGAGTTGAGCGACGCGAACTTGTTGTCGTTCATCGGGATCACGGTGCCGAAGTACGGCTTGACCAGTTCCGGGTGCTCCCGGAGGGCGGTGTCCATGTCGCAGAAGATGACGCCCTGCGCCTCGAGGTCGGCGCGGTTTCGGTGGAACACGACCTCGGACTCGTACTGGGCGGTCACGCCGGCGAGGTACTTGCGCTCCGCCTCGGGGATGCCCAGCTTCTCGTAGGTGTTCTTGATCGAGTCGGGCAGCGCGTCCCAGCTGTCGACCTGCCCCTCGGTGGGCTTGATGTAGTAGTAGATCTGGTCGAAGTAGATCTCCGACATGTCTCCGCCCCAGTTGGGCATCGGGCGGCGCTGGAACCGGCGGTAGCTGTTGAGCCGGAAGTCGAGCATCCAGTCGGGCTCGCCCTTCATCCACGACATCTCGCGGATGATGTCCTCGTTGAGGCCCCGACGGGGCTTGAAGACGTAGTCCTCCTCGTCGGCCCAACCGAGCTTGTAGCGACCGAGGTCGAGATCCTGGACGGCCATGAGCGGCGTTGCCCTCCCGGGCGTCGTCGAATTTCTACGGTCCCGAGCGTAGCAACCCGACGCGCGGGCTCCTCAGGGCGCGTCGGTTTCCGCGTCCAGCCGAACCGCGACGACCCGCTCGTCGGTGCCGCGGACCAGCGTGACCTCGATCGTCAGGTCGTCACCCCGGTCCTGGACGCCGGCGCCGGCGGCGTCGAGCGCGTCCCAGAGCTGATCGACCGTCGCGACCGTGGCGCCCCCGACCGCGGTGATCAGGTCGCCCTCGGCGATCCCGGCGGCGGCCGCCGGGGTGCCCGGCACGACGTCGTGGACCAGGAGGCCATCGAGGTCGGGCAACCCGACGCGGCGTCGTGCCCGGGCCGCCTTCGGCCCGGGCACGATCACGACACCCAGCACCCGGGAGCGGGGGCTGCGGCCCTCCAACAGGGCGTCGACCCGACCGCGGAGGTCGGTGTCGGTCGGCAGGGCCAGGTAGAAGCCGTCGCCGAGGCGGTGGGTGTTGATGCCGGCCAGACGGCCATCGCCGTCGACGAGGGGACCGCCCGAGGACCCGCGGGCCAGCGGCGCGGTGTGCTCCACCGCGCCCTGGACGCGGCGCCCCCGGGGCCCGCGGAACGTCCGGTCGACGCCCGAGACGAAGCCCGGGGTCACCCGGGTGCCGCCCCGACCCCGCCCGACGGCGAACACCGCGTCGCCGGGGCCGAGAGGGTCGTCGCGCCACGGCAGGGCGGCGACGTCACCGGTCGGGACGTCGAGGACGACGACGTCGTGGTCGGCGTCGACGCCCACCACCGCCCCCTGGTGCCGGGTGCCGTCGGCGAAGCCGACCTCGGTCGTCCGATCCCTCAGGTTGTGGGCGCTGGTCAGCACCCGGTTGGCGCCGACGACGATCCCCGTGCCCCGCGGGTCACGGCCGATCGAGACGGTGCCGGGCGCGGCCCGATCGTGGGCCCTTCGGGTGGCGGCGGCGATCTCGGAGAGGGCGGACACGGGCGGCTCCGTTCGCTTGTGACTTGCGATGTGCAAGTCACCTTACGCCGCTGGACGCGTCGCGCGCCGTCCGCGGGCGAAGATGGGGCGGTGAGCCCGCGTCGTCCCCCGTCCCCCGGCTCCCCCGGCTCCCCCGGCCCC
>JAAYBP010000218.1 GCA_012730075.1 Acidimicrobiales bacterium
CACGGCCCGGGACCCTACCGGCGCCACCCTCGACCGACCGGCGACCGGGTCCCGCCCTCGGTGAAGTGGCGCGCGTTTCCCGCCGTGGGCGGCGGGTTCCGCGCGCCACTTCGGGGGAGGGAGGGTCGGCGCGGCGAGGGCGGGGCGACGGGGCGTGGCAACGTGGGCGGATGCGTCGGACGGTGACCGCCCTGGCCCTGGCGACCGTGCTGCTGGTGGCGGCGTGCGGCGGCGGGGGAGGGGACGACGCCTCGGGTTCCACCGACCCGTCCGCGGCCGCCGACCCGACGGACGACGGCGGTTCGCCTCCCACCACCGATGCGGCGACGGGCGCGGCGTGGGTGGAGATCGAGGAGGCGATGGCCGCCATGGCCCCGAAGGTCGGCCTCCTGGCGGCCCGGGTCGGGGACGACGGGACCTGCGAGCCGGTCCACGCGGTCGAGCCGGCGACGGCGCGGCCGATCGGGTCGCAGTTCAAGCTGATCGTGCTCGGCGCCGTGGCGGACCGGATCGCCGATGGCGACCTGGCCTGGGACGACACCCTCATCGTCGGGGCCGACGACCAGAGCTTCGGCAACGGGGAGGGCTCGCTCCAGGAGGTCGAGCCGGGCACCGAGGTCACCGTCGAGGAGGCGGCCACGCTGATGATCTCGATCAGCGACAACACCGCCGCCGACGTGCTGATCGATCTGGTGGGTGTCGAGGCCGTCGAGGCGCGGGCGGCGGAGTGGGTCGCCGACGAGACCGCCAACGTGCCGTTCCTCACGACCAGGCAGATGTTCATGCTGCACTACCTGCCGGGCCTGGCGGACCGGTACCTCGACACGCCACCGGACGAGAGGGCCGACTTCCTCGTCGATACGGTCGACCCGCGTCCCCTGTCGGACATGTTCGTCGGGCTCACCCCGGAGCCGGCCCACGTCGAGACGATCGAGTGGTTCGCCACGCCGGAGGACGTCTGCCGTACCTTCGCCGGTCTCCACGAGCAGGCCGCCGATCCGGCGCTGGCGCCGCTCGACGGGATCCTGTCGCAACAGGTCGTCGGCATCGAGCTCGACGACGCCCACTGGCCGACGGTCTGGTACAAGGGCGGCTCCGAGCCCGGGGTCCTCGCCCTCGGCTGGCTCGCGGTCACCGACGATGGTGAGACCCACGTCGTCGAGATGACGGCGACCGACCCCGACGAGCCGCTTGCCGACGACGTGATCACCGACCTGATCGACCTCGCCGCCGACGCCTTCGCCCTCCTGGCGTAGCGGCGCGCGTTTCCCGCCCTGGGCGGCGGGTTTCGCGCGCCACTTCGGGGGAGGCGGGCGGCGCCGGTGGGCGTAGGGTCGGGCTCGTGGGAACCTCGCCGGACGTGCGCGTGCGACGGATCTACGAGCCGCCGGAACCCGACGACGGGGCGCGCGTGCTCGTCGACCGGCTGTGGCCCCGCGGGGTGAGCAAGGACCGGGCCGCGCTCGACGAGTGGTGCAAGGACGTCGCCCCCTCGCCCGAGCTGCGCCGGTGGTACGACCACGATCCCGACCGCTTCGACGAGTTCCGCCGTCGCTACGAGGACGAGCTGACCGATCCGGAGCGGGCCGAGCGGCTCCGGCACCTGCGCGACCTGGCCGGTGACGGCCCGCTGACGCTGCTCACCGCCACCCGGGCGGCCGACATCAGCGAGGCCGCGGTGCTCGCCGACCTCCTGCGGTCGCCCTGACGGGACCGCCGTGTGGCCGAGGAGTCCGCCGGTGCCGTCGCCGTCGGCGGTGGGCGGTCAGACCTTCTCGCCCGGGAGGTCCGCGGCCTGGCGGATCCAGGAGGTGAGCCGGGCCTCGTCGAGGTCGTCGTCCTCGTGGACGTCGAGGTAGCGGACCTCGGGGTGTTTCGACGCCTTGGGCGGTTCGGGATCGAGCGACGTTCCCCGGAAGAACTGGAGTTGCACGTACTTCGTGTAGCAGCGGAAGGCCATGAACCAGCGGCCGTCGTCCTCGGCCCCGTAGAACGGCTGGTTCCACTTCACCGCCTTGTGCACGTCGGGGACGGTGGCGACCACCAGCGCGTCGATGCGCTCGCCGAGGGGACGCTTCCACTCCGGCATCGCCGCGATGTACGCCTGCACCGGGCCGTCGCCGTCGCCCTTGGGGATCTGCGGGTTGCCGCCCGACAGCAACTTCGGCGCGCCCGACGTCGGGGCGGGGGAGGCCGGGGTGGATCGTTTGGAGGACGGCTTGCGGGGAGCCATGGCGATCAGTCTGCCTTGAGCAGGTCGCCGAGCTTGTCGAGCTGGGCCTTGTAGCCCCACTTCATGCCGAACGCGGCGAGCTTCGCCTTGGACCCGACCGCGGTGATCGTCACCGCCAGGGTCACGACGGTGCCGTCGTCGGTGGCGCGGAGGGTCACGTCGTTGGCGTGCTCGATCGTGGTCGTCGCCTCCTCGCCCTCGGTCCAGGACCGGGCGTCGTAGGCGAGGCGGGCGGTCGGCTCGACCTCGGTGAACTCACCCTCCATCGGCCAGCGCGTGCCGGCGTACTTGCCCATCGCCTCGGTGGCCTCGGTGACGATGCGGATGGTCCCGCCGACGCGGGCGTCGACCTCGCACTCGGGGACGGTCGTCTTCTCCGGACCCCACCACCGACGGAGCAGGTCGGGGTCGGTCCAGGCGCGCCAGACGGTCTCGACCGGGGCGGGGTAGGTGCGCTCGAAGGTGAGCTGCTTGGGCTTGCGGGAGAGTCCCAGCATGGGTGGGGTCCTTTCGGGGTGGATCGGTGCGGGTGTCGCGGGCGCTCAGCGGCGCGGGGACGGGGGGTCGCGGTGGCCGTCGTCGGTGCCCGGCTCCCGGTCGAGGGACGCGAGGAGGTCGCCGAGTGAATCGAGGCGGGCGTCCCACAGCCGCTCGAAGGACTCGGTCCACTCGGCGATGGCGTCGAACGGCTCGGGCTCCAGCCGGTAGATGCGCTGACGGTGGACCGGCTCGGCGGTGACGAGGCCGGACTCGCCGAGCACGCGGAGGTGCTTGGAGACCTGCGGCTGGCGGAGCCCGAGCGCCTGGACGATGGCGTTGACCGGGCGGGGCCCGTCGCGCAGCAGCTCGACGATCCGGAGCCGGTTCGGCTCGCCCAGGGCGGCGAACGTGGCGGCGGCCGCCGCGCTCACGCGATCGCCCGGACGACGCCGGGGGCGACCGAGCACGGGCGGGTGGGCATGGAGGCCACGGTACGGGCCTCTTATATTCCTGTCAAGGAATACGTGAACGGGCCGGCGAACCGGCCCGGCGCCCGTTCCGCTCGTCCGGCCGCCCGCCCGTTCGCCCGCTCGCCCGTTCGGCTCGCTCGCCCGGCGCCCGTTCGCCCGCTCGGCTCGCTCGTTCGGCTCGCTCGCCCGCCCGCCCGTTCGCCCGCTCGGCTCGCTCGTTCGGACGGCCGGGGCGCCTCAGCGGGACGTCGATCCGCCGGATCTCCCGACGCAGCGGTACACGGCGTCGATCAGGGCCCGGTTCCGCGTGCTCTGCCAGCGGGGGATCAGGTGGTTCATCACGTAGCCGAAGGCGAGGCCGGCGTCGGGATCGGCGAAGCCCAGCGCGCCGCCGCTGCCGAAGTGCCCGAACGAGCGGAGGTTCGGGCCGAGCGGGCGTCGGTCGGTCGTCGGCTGGAACCCCAGCCCGAAGGTGACCTCGTTGCCCAGGATCGGACAGAACCCGGTCGCCTGCGCCCGGCCCGCCTCGGCGAGCAGCGGCGCGCTCAGCACCCGGTCCGGCTCCAGCAGCGCGGCGTACACGCGGGCGACCCCGCGGGCGGAGGCGTGGCCGGCGGTCGAGCCGAGCGGCAGGGCCCGCCACTCCGGCGTGTTGACGAGGCCGATCGACGAGTACCCCGGCGGGTTGAGCTGCGAGAGCGCGCTCATCAGGAGGTCACCGTCCAGTCCGTCGAACGACGCGAGCGTGGGGATCGGCGACGCCGGCGCCCACAGGATGTCGGCGCAGCGGTGCTGCTCGGTCTCGGGCACCCCGAACCACACGTCGGCGTCGAGGGGGGCGGCGAGGCGGCGCAGGCGGTCGCCGGGCGGGTCGCCGGAGGCCCGTCGGATCAGCTCGCCGACGAGGTGGCCGAACGTGTTGGTGTGGTACACGAGCCGCTCGCCCGGCGGCGACCACGCCTCGGTGGCGGCGACCGCGGCGGTCATCGTCGCCCAGTCGAACAGGTCGGCGTCGGTGAGCCGCTCCCGGATCGCGGGGACCCCCGCCCGGTGGGTCAGCGCGTGCTCGACCGTCGCGCCGGCCTTGCCCCCGGCCGCGAACTCCGGCCACACCTCGGCGATCGGGAGGTCGAGCCGGAGCGTCCCGTCGTCGACGAGCTGGAGGACCAGGGCGGCGAGCAGGCCCTTGCCCACGGAGTAGACGTCGACGAGCGTGTCGGGCTGCCACTCGCGGGTGCGGGCCTCGTCGGTCCAGCCGCCGTGGAGGTCGACCGTCACCTCGCCGTCGACGATGACGTGCACGGCCGCCCCGACCTCCCCGCGCTCGGCGAGGTTGGCGGCGAACGCGTCGCGGACCGGCTCCCATCCCGGAGCGCAGGTCCCCCCGATCGAGGCGGGCGGCTCGCTCGGCGATGCGGGCGGTGGGGCGGTCACCGTCGGAGCCTGCCACCCCGGTAACAGTTTTCCTCCGACCCCACCTGTTACCCGGTAACAGGTGGGGTCGGAGGAAAACTGTTACCCAGTGGGGCGTGGACGATCTCGCCGACATCGACCTGACCGATCCGGACACGTTCGCCGCCGGTCCTCCCCACGACGCGTTCCGGCGGCTGCGCGACCACGCCCCCGTCCACTGGCACGAGCCGACCCCGGCGACCCCCGACGGAGAGGGGTTCTGGTGCCTCACCCGTCACGAGGACGTCGCCTGGGCCGCTCGGCAGCCCGACCTGTTCTCGTCGGCTGGCGGCGGCGACCGCGAGGGCGGCGGCACCCTGATCGAGGACCTGCCCGCCGGTTTCGCCGCCGGGGTGCTGTTCAACATGCAGGACGACCCGCGGCACCACCACATCCGGCGCCTCGTCACGCCGGCGGTCAGCCCGAAGCGGCTCCGCACGATCGAGGCCGGCCTGGCGGCGCGGTGCGGCGAGATCCTCGACGCCGCCGTCGAACGGGGTACGTGCGACTTCCTGGTCGACGTGGCCGCCGAGCTGCCGCTCCAGGCGATCGCGTCGCTGCTGGGCGTCCCGCAGGAGGACCGCCACTTCCTGCTCGACTGGGTCGACGCCACGCTCGACTACGACGACCACGAGCCGGGCGAGACGTCCGAGCGCAGCCGCGCGGCGGGCGCGGCGATGGCGGACTACTCGGTGCGGCTGCTGGAGGAGAAGCGGCGATGCCCGGCCGACGACATCCTCTCGACGATCACCGGGGCGGTCCTGCCCGACGAGGCCGAGCCGGGCGGCCCCTTGACCGACCTCGAGCAGCAGATGTTCCTGCACCTGCTGGTGGCGGCGGGCAGCGAGACGACTCGCAACACGATCACCGCCGGGATGCTCGCCCTGATCGACCGGCCCGACGACTGGGCGGCGCTGCGGGCGGACCGCTCGCTCCTTCCCGGAGCGGTCGAGGAGATGCTGCGATGGGCGTCGTCGACCGTCTACAACCGGCGCACCGCCACCCGGGAGGTCGAGCGTCACGGGCGGACGATCCGGCCCGGCGACAAGGTCGTGCTGTGGTGGCAGGCGGCCAACTTCGACGAGCGGGTGTTCCCCGAGCCGTTCGTGTTCGACATCCGCCGCCACCCCAACCCGCACCTGAGCTTCGGGATCGGCACCCACCACTGCCTCGGCGCCAACCTCGCCCGGCTGGAGATCTCGCTCGTGTTCGACGGCCTGCTCGACCGGGTGGAGCGGATCGAGCGCGCCGGACCGGTCGAGCGGGCCCGCTCGAACAAGCACGCCGGCTTCCGCCACGCCCCCGTCACCCTCCGCGGGTAACAGGTGGGGTCGGAGGAAAACCGTTACCCGGCGACCAAGCAGGGCGGCCCGGCGTCAGGCAGTCCCGTCAGGGTCGTCCGGGGTCAGGGCGGCGAGGACCTCGGCGTCGCTGGTCTGGTCGAAGCGGTCGTACCAGCGGCCTACCGCCCGGAACTCGGCCGGGCGGATCGGGCACACGACCCGCTCGACGAGCGCCTCGAACCCGGCGGCGGCGTCGGGCGCGCCGACCGGGACGGCCAGCACGATCCGGTCGGCGCCGAGCCGTTCGAGCGCGGCGATCGCGGCCGACGCGGTGACGCCGGTGGCCAGGCCGTCGTCGACCAGCACGACGTGACGCCCGGTGAGGCGGGGGAGGGCCCGGTCGCCCCGGTAGGCGGCGACCCGGCGGTCGAGCTCGGCGACCTCGGCGTCGGCGCGGCGGTCGAAGTCGGCCTCCGAGACGCCGAGGGTCCGCAGGGCGGACGGGTCGGCGAGGCGGACACCGCCCTCCGCCACCGCGCCGATGCCCAGCTCCTCGTGCCCGGGAGCCCCGACCTTGCGGGCGACGAGCACGTCGAGCGGCGCGCCGAGCCGCCGGGCCACCTCGGCCGCGACCGGCACGCCGCCTCGGGGGAGGCCGAGCACGACGGGGTCGACGAGGGCGACCTCCGCGATCAGGGCGTCGGCGAGGCGACGCCCGGCCTCGGCGCGGTCGCGGTACGGGCGGACCCCGCTCACCCCGTCCGTCCCCTTCGGTCGGGATCGCGGTCGGGGCCGCGGTCGGAGGTCGGGCACGCCGTCACGCGATCCCCGTCGTACCGCACCGGAGCGGAGCGTGCCCGCGCGGCTTGGTTCCCGCATGGCCGTCGGACGGATGGTCCCCGGACAGCCACGACCTGCCGGCTGGTTCCCGCGGGAGTGGCCGGCGGTACCGTGACGAGGTGACCGACCTCGACGTCATCGTGGTGGGAGCGGGGACCGCCGGAGCGAACGTCGCCCACCAGTTCTCCCGCCGGGGCCGCCGCGTCCTGCTCCTCGAACGCCGCCCCGCCGACGCCGCCGGCGCCCAGTGGCACAACGGCGTGCTCGACCGTCACTTCGACGAGGCCGGGCTCGACCGTCCGGAGGCCCCCGAGCGGGTGGCCGACGGCGGGTCGTTGCACATGCGCACCGGCCGGCCCGGCACCCGCCTGACGATGCACGACCTGCCAACCGTGGCGGCCGACATGGCCCGCCTGGGCGACCGCCTACGGCGCCTGGCCGTGGAGGGCGGGGTCGAGCTGATCGATCGGGTCACCGACCTCGACGTCGAGGTCGATCCGGGGACGGGCCGGATCCGATCGGTGACCGTCCGAGCCGAGGGGCACCCGGGCCCGGCCTCGTTCGCCGCCGCCCTGTTCGTCGACGCGTCGGGTCGTCGTGGCGTGCTGCGTCGCCACGCCCCCGCCCTCGCCCCGTGGTGTCGCCCGCTGCGCGGCGACGAGCTGTGCTCGGCGGCCGACGTCCACCACCGGATCGCCGACCGGTCCGGGGCCGAGCGGTTCCTCGATCGCCACGGCGCGCGGCCCGGCGACTCCGTCACCTACGTGGGGATCAGCGGCGGGTTCTCGACCCGTGCCGTCACCGTGTCGGCCGACCTCGAACGGGTCGGGATCCTGGTCGGCTGCCTGGCCAACGGGCGTTACTCCACCGGCCCCCGACTCGTCGCCGACTTCCTCGCCGACGAGCCGTGGATCGGTGAGGCGACGTCCACCGGTGCGGGCGTGATCCCGCTGCGCCGACCCTTCGCCCGCACGACCGCACCGGGCCTGGCGTTGGTGGGCGACGCCGCGTGCCAGGTGTTCCCGGCCCACGGGTCGGGTGTCGGCATCGGGCTGCTGGCGGGGTCGATGCTGGCCGAGGGAGTGGCCGACGCCGACGACCCGGGCGACCCCGATCGGCTGTGGCGCGGCTACCAGGCCCCGTTCCAGCGCCGCCACGGCACCGACCTGATCGGCTTCGACGTGCTGCGCCGGGCGACGACGCGTCTGGGCGAGGCGGGCGTCGACGCGATGGTGCGGTCGGGCGTGATCGACGAGGACACGACCCGCGCCGGGCTCGAACAGCGCTGGGCGGTACCGTCACCCGCCGCGGCCGCCCGGGCGGGGGGACGCATGGCCCGCCATCCCCGTCTGGCCGCCACCATGGCCCCGGCCCTGGCCCGCGCCCAGGCCGCCCGGGCCCACGCGTCGCGGTACCCGGCCGAGGCCGACGTGGACGCCCTCGCCCGGTGGGAGGCCCGCGCCGAGAAGCTGGTCGGCCCCCTACCGCGGTAGCGACGCCGTAACGTCCCGCCATGGCACCACGGACGACGCACCGGCCCACGGGGTGGGTGCGCGAGCGGGCCGGGCTCGTCGACGACGGCCGGCCGCTGCTGCACCGCCTCGGCCTGGCGGCGTGGTCGCTGATCGGCATCGTCGTCCTGGTCGGGCTGGTCGTCGCCCTCCTCGGTGCGCTCAGCAACGTCGTGCTGCCGCTGGTCTTCGCCCTCGTGTTCGCGGTGCTGTTCCAGCCGCTCGTCCGGCGCATGGTCCGCCACCGGGTACCGCCCGCCATCGCCGCCGGGGCCGTCCTGCTCGGCATCCTCGTCCTGTGCCTGGGCGTGACGGCGCTGACCGTCGCCGGGGTGATCGACCAGAGCGATCGCATCGCGAGCGAGATCGAGGAGGCGATGCGCGAGTTCGACCTCGACGAGGACGACATCGCCGCCCTGCGCGACCGTCTGGAACAGACCGGGTCCGGTGTGTCGAGCGGTGTGGTGCGGTCGTTCGCCTCGGGCCTGAGCGTCGTCGGCGAGGTGATCGTCGGCCTCGTGCTCGGGGCGCTGATCTTCTACTACCTGCTGAAGGACGGCCCGTCGATCCGCCGGTCGCTGGCCGAACGGGTGCCCGACGACCACGTCGCCGACTTCGAAGCGTTCGTCGCCGACACGGTCTTCGTGCTCCGGCGCTACTGGCTGGGCCGCACGATCGTCTCGGCGGTCGTCGCCGCGGTGGTCGGCGTAGCCGCGCTCGTGCTCGGCCTGCCGCTGGTGACCACGATCGTCATCGTCACGTTCATCGGCGGGTTCATCCCGTACGTCGGCGCGGTCGTCGGCGGGGCCCTGGCGGTGATCGTCGCCCTGGGCAGCAACGGGGTGCCCGCCGCGATCGTGATGCTGCTCGTCGTCCTCGCGGCCAACCTGCTGATCGAGAACCTGGTCGAGCCGGCGGTCACCGGTCGGACCCTCAGCATCCACCCGCTCGTCGTGCTGCTGCTCACCACGCTCGGGGCGACGATCGGGGGCATCCCCGGGATGATCATGGCCGTCCCGATCGGGGTGATCGCCCAGCGGGCGGCGCCCCTCCTGCTGCGCATCTTCGAACCCGACGACCCCCTCGGCCTGACCGAACCAGACGATCCCCTCGGCCTGGTCGGACCAGACGATCCCCTCGGCCTGGCCGAACCCGACCCCGAGGACGATCCCGTGCCCGACCCCGAGCGAACCGGCGCGTGATTCCCGCCGCCGGTGGCGGGAAGCCACGCGCCACTCGTCGGAGAAGCGGCGCGGCGGTGAGCGGTCAGCGGTCGGTGAGCTCGACGATGTCGGCGACGGTGTAGGTCGGGACCTGCTGCTGGGGGGAGCCGTGGCAGGTGAGCGGCTCGGCGCTGAGCGCCACGGTGCGGCGGAGGTGGACCTCGACCGGTGGGAGGCCGCGGGCCTCGACGCGGATGCGGGAGTGGCCCTCGCCGGGTACGACCACCACGTCGTCGACGCCCACGATCCCGTAGCGCTCGCGGACCGCGTGCTCGGCGGCCTGCTCCGCGAAGCGCAGCGTCGACCGGCCGCGGTACCAGGGCAGGGCGATCTCGCCCACCGCGTGGGCGTCGAGCAGGCGCTCGGCGTCGGTCGGCTCCATGCGTCCGTAGTAGAGGCCGTCGGGCAGCACCACGATGTTGGCGGCGAAGCGATCACCACCGATGTGGGAGCACTCCCAGAGCTGTTCGGCCCACGGCGTCTCCCGTAGGTGGCGGATCACCGGTCGGCCGCGGTTGGCGCAGCACTGGTCGTGCTTCCCGTTGGTGCACACGAGCACCAGGCGCTCGTCGTGGGCGGTCCAGCCGGCGGGCTCGGCGTCGAGGCGGAGGTCGTCGGTGAGGTAGCGGACGGCGGCGAGGGTCGGTACGGCCCGCACCCACGCCCGTCCGGTCCGGGTGCCGGGACGGGTGGTCACGACGAAGAACACGCGGATCGCCGCCGCGGACGGACCGCGGTGCGGTGGCCGGATGCAGATGGGCCGGATGCCGCGGCGCTTCAGGCCGGCGGCCCAGCCGTCGGGTACGTGCGGGCCGAGCGGGCTGTCGTGGATGGCGTCGGTGCCCCAGGCGCCGTGCACCTCGACCAGCAGCCACCCCCGGACCTGCGAGGCGGTGGCGGTGACGGCCTCGCCGCGTGCCTCGGACGCGTCGGAGCAGACGAAGCGGTCGGTCACGGTCGGGCGCTCACGGGTCGTGGTCGGGGCGCTCGGGCCGGGCGTCGGCGAGGGGCACGAGGATGCCCTCGTCGAGCAGGCGGGTGACGACCACGCGGGAGGAGTCATCGTCGAGGCCGGCGATCTCGGCGCGGCGGAACGGCTCGGGCGCGCCGAGCAGGGAGGCGAGGAAGCCGTGGGCCTCGACCGGCAGCGTGATCGTCCGGTCGCCGACGAACAGCAGCGAGCGGGCGCCCGACGCTGAGTGGCTGAGCGTGATCAACGGTCCGGGCGCGAAGAAGAGGGGGCCGTCGGCGGCGGTGGGGTCGGGCGGCGTCCGGGGGCGGAGGCGGGTCGCGGCCTGCCGGCTCCAGATCTCCCGGGCGATCCACCGGCGCACCGGCACCGAGCCGAGGTCGAGGTCGAGGTCGAGGGTCGGGCCGGACCCGAGGTCGACGTTCGGGGCGGTCGGGCCGGGCGCGGAGGGGTCGAGGCTCGACAGGGGGATCGACGTCCGCAGCCGTCCGGCGTCGACCGCGTCGTCGATCGCCCGGCGGACCACCCGGTGCCACGTCACCGCCAGCACGCCGACGGTCAGGTGGGCCGACTCGCGGTCGGTGGTCTCGGCGACATGGGGGTGCCCGCGGGGCAGGTAGAGGACGTCGCCCGGCTCGAGCACGAGGTCGAGGACCGGCTCGCCGACCTCGTCGAGCGTCGGGCGCGGGATGGCGTGCCGGCCGCCGATCGGGTCGCGGGTGCGGTCGGTCGGTGCCCAGACCCGCCAGCGCTTCGCCCCGTCGAGTTGGACGACGAACACGTCGTGGTAGTCGAAGTGCACGTCGAGCCCGCGGGCCGACGCGGGGGAGAGGTAGGCGTTGAGCTGCACCGGCTGGTCGAGCTCGAGGGCGAGGTTGTTGGCGAAGCGCGCCAGCCCCGGATCGGTGAGGTGCAGTCCCTGGAGGACGACCGTGGCCCCCGCCCGGTAGCCGTCGATCACCCGGTTCGGCGCGGCCAGGTCGGTCAGGTCGCGGTTACCGATGCGGGCCCGGCGGGTGACCTCGCCCGGCGAGGTGGTGGTGCCCTCGGTGACGAGCCGGAACGTCGGGCGCCGCGCCGACCGGCCGAGCAGGTCGGACCACAGCGCGTCGACGTCGGCGAAGCGACCCGGGTCGCGGCCGGCGCCCGACGAGACGGCCGGTCGCCGGTAGACGTCGTCGCCGCGGAACTGGCCGACGTCGTCGACCAGGTCGGCCAGCGTCGGGGCGTCGGGGTGCGGTTGCCGCCGCACCAGCCACCCGGGGTGGCCGTCGGCGGCGGGCGTCGGAGTCGGGGTCAGGTCAGCGGTCGGTGCCGTCGGTGTCCCCACCGTCGGTACCGTCCGTGTCCCCGCCGTCCACGCCGTCGGTGTCCCCGCCGTCGACGCCGTCGGTGTCTCCACCGTCGGTGCCGTCGGTGTCCCCACCGTCGGTACCGTCCGTGTCTCCGCCGTCCACGCCGTCCGTGTCCCCACCGTCGGTGCCGTCGGTGTCCCCACCGTCGGTGCCGTCGGTGTCTCCGCCGTCGACGCCGTCGGTGTCTCCACCGTCGACGCCGTCGGTGTCACCACCGAGGACGGGCTCGTCGTCGGAGTCGTAGGAGACGTCGATGTCGTCGTTCGAGATTCCCATGGGCCGCACTGTAGGCCCGCTCCCCGGCCGGCGGGTCGGGTCCGGTGACGGCGTCGTCAGGCGCCCGCGGCGAGCTCGTCGCGGAGCTCGCGCTTCAGGATCTTGCCGGTGGCGCCGCGCGGCAGCGCCTGCTCGCTGAACGTGATCACGGTCGGGACCTTGAACCCGGCCAGCTTCGAGCCGACGTGGGCCTGGAGCTCCTCGACCGTCAGCGTCGCCCCCGCCCGCAGCACGATCGCGGCCGCCAGCTCCTCGCCGAGGCGGTCGTGGGGCAGGCCGAACACCGCCGCCTCGTACACCGCGGGGTGCTCGTAGATGACGGCCTCGACCTCGGCGCAGTAGATGTTCTCGCCGCCGCGCAGGACCATGTCCTTGGCCCGGTCCTCGACGTAGACGAAGCCCTCCTCGTCGAGGCGGCCCAGGTCCCCGCTGCGGAGCCAGCCGTCGTGGAACGCTTCCTCGGTGGCGGCCGGATCGTTCCAGTAGCCGCGGATCATGTTCGGGCCGCGGAACTCGATCTCGCCGACGGCGCCGACCGGCACCGGCTCACCGGCCTCGTCGACGACCCGCATCTGCATGATCGGCACGGTGCGGCCGGCGCTCGTCGGGCGGGTGAGGTAGTCGTCGCCTCCGTTCTGCGGCCCGTACGCGTTGGTCTCGGTCATGCCGTAGCCGATGCCGGGGCGGCCCCGCTCGAACCCGGCGGCGACCCGCTTGACCAGCTCGGGCGGCGCGGGCGCGCCGCCGCCGGAGACGTTGGTGAGGCTGGAGGTGTCGCGGGCGGCGAAGTCCGGCGACTCGAGCAGGTCCCACGACATGGTGGGTACGCCGACGAACGTGGTGACCCGCTCCCGCTCGATCAGCTCGAGCGCCCGCTCGGGGTTCCACTTGTACATCATCACGAGCTTCGTTCCGCTCGCGAAGCAGCTCAGCATCACCGGGATGCAGCCGGTGACGTGGAAGAGGGGCACGACGAGGATGAAGGCCGGCGGGGTGCCGGAGGTCGACTCGAGCGGGTTGGCCTGCTTGCCCATCCGGAGGCGGTCGACGCCGGCCCGGCAGGCGTAGCCCATCAGTGCGTTGGTGACCGCTCGATGGGTCGAGACCGCGCCCTTCGGTCGACCGGTGGTACCCGACGTGTAGAGGATCGTGGCGTCGTCGTCGGGACCGATCTCCACCTCGGGCAGCGGGGCGCCGGGCACGACGACGTCCTCGTAGCGGTCGACGCCCGGCGGGGTCGCGCCGCCCTCGGGGAGCCGGACGCCCACGACACGGATCGGATCCTCGCCTTCGAGGAGTGGCCGCATCCGCTCGATCCGCTCGGCGTCGGCGATCACGACCCGCGCCCCGGAGTGGCCGATGCCGTACTCCAGCTCGTCGGTGGTCCACCACGCGTTGAACAGCACGGCGACGCCGCCGACCGACAGCACCGCCGCGTAGGCGACGATCCACTCCGGGTAGTTGCGCATGGCGATGCCGACCCGGTCGCCCCTGGCGATGCCGTGGCGCTCGACGAGCGCGGCGCCCAGGCCGTCGACGTGGGCCATGACGTCGGCGAAGGTCCACGTCTCGTCCTCGTAGACGAGGAACGGGCGGTCGCCCCGCGCCCGGGCTCCGGCGAGGACGGCCGGGACGCTCGGCGGCGCGTGCAGGAACGCGTTGACGCGGTGGCCGTCGACCTCGATCTCGGTGATCTCGAACGGCCCACCCGGCGCGGTGACCTGCTGCACGGCTTCGTCGAACGTCATCGTCATCGGTGGATCCCCTCGGGTCGCGGGCCCCCGATCATCGCGGACGCGGGTGATCGCCAGGGCGCGTCGGTGGTGGCGGGTAACAGGTTTCCTCCGACCCCACCTGTTACGCGGGTAGTAAGGGGCCGGTGGAGCCGACCGAGTCCGAGCCGATCCGCGTCGACGCCGGGGGGTGGGGGTTGACCTGGGCGGTCGATCGGGCCGGACGGCTGCGCCAGCTCGGGCTCGGACCGGCCGGGGCGGAGGCGTCGGCGGAGCTCCCGGCCCACCTGTACCCCGAGGCGTTCCCGACCCTCGGCACCGGGGATCCGTTCCGTCCGCCGCCGCTGGCGGTCACCCACGCCGACGGCATGCTGACGACCCGCCTGGTGGTCGACGCCGTCGCCCGCACGCCGGTCGCCCGCACGCCGGTCGCCCGCACGCCGGTCGCCCGCACGGCCGTCGCCCGCACGCCCGTCGACGGGGACGACGGCGGGGGCGAGCACGTGGTCGTCACGTGCCGAGACGAGATCCAGCCGCTGACCGTCGAGCTGCACCTGCGCACCCACCCCGCCTCCGGCGTGCTCGAGCAGTGGGTGGAGATCGTCCACGCCGAGCCCGGCCCGGTGCGGCTGGAGGCCTACGACTCGATCGGCCCGACGCTGCTCGTCACGGCCGACGCCACGCTCGACCAGTTCGGCGGGGGCGGCTGGGCCGACGAGTGGCGGTGGACGACCGAGTCGCTCACCCCTGGCACCAAGGAGCTGGCCAGTCTCGGCGGTGTCCAGCCGCACCTCCAGCGCAACCCGTGCGCCCTGGTCGCCCCGGCCGGTCCGGCGGGGGAGGACGCCGGCGAGGTCGTCGCCGTCTCGGTGGCGTGGGGCGGCAACGTCCACGTCGGGCTCGACGTCCGCCCCAAGCCCGACCTCGACGGGGTGGCCGAGCTGCGGATCCGGGCCGGCGCCAACCCGCTCGGCGCGCCCTACGTGCTCGATCCCGGCGTGCGGTTCGTGACGCCGACGGTGGCCTGGACGTGGGCGACCGGCGGCCGCGACGAGGTGACCCGCCGGTTCCACGCCTGGACCCGGGCCCGCGTGCTGCGCGACCCCGACCGCTCCCGCGGCATCGTCGCCAACAACTGGGAGGCGACGTACTTCGACTTCGACGAGGCGCGCGTCGTCGACCTGATCGGGCGGGCGGCCGACCTCGGCGCCGACGTGTTCCTCCTCGACGACGGCTGGTTCGGCGGCGAGCGCCCCCGCGACGACGACACCACGAGCCTCGGCGACTGGGATCCCGATCCCCGCAAGCTGCCCCGCGGGCTGGCCCCGCTCGCCGACGCGGCGGCCGCGGCCGGGATCCGCTTCGGCATCTGGGTCGAACCCGAGATGGTCAACCCGGTGAGCGCCCTCCACGACCACCATCCCGACTGGGTCGTCCGCGACGGGCGCGAGCCGCGGCTGCACCGCAACCAGCTCGTGCTCGACCCGCTGCTCCCCGAGGTGCGCGCCTTCGAGGTCGACGTCGTGGACCGGACCCTCGCCTCCGCTCCGGGGACGAGCTACGTGAAGTGGGACGCCAACCGACCGGTCACCGACCCCGGTTCCCGGGCGCTGCCCGCCGACCGCCAGGCCAACCTGTGGGTCGACCAGGTCCACGCCACGTGGGAGGTCATGGCCGAGGTCGCCCGGCGCCACCCCGACGTCGACCTGATGCTGTGCGCCTCGGGTGGCGGCCGCACCGACCACGGCACGCTCCGCTGGTTCCACGAGGTATGGACGTCGGACAACACCGACCCGGTCACCCGCGTGCGGATGCAGTGGGCGTGCTCGCACTTCTTCCCGGCGTCGGTGATGGCGGCCCACGTCACCCGCTGGGGCGACCGGCCGCTGTCCTTCGCGTGCGCGGTAGCCCTGTCGGGGCGGTTCGGCTTCGACCTCGACCTGGCCGCCCTCACCGAGGAGGAGCGCGCGGTGTGCCGCCGGGCGGTCGCGCTCGCCCGGCGCACCCAGGACGTCGTGCAGCACGGCGTGGTCCGTCGGCTCGTGTCGCCCGTCTCCGGCGCCGACCGGTCGCGGGCGGCGTGGGCGGTGACCGGCGGCGCGCCCGGCGATGCGCCCGTCGGTCGCGCTCCGGGGTCCGACGTCGGGTCCGACGGCGGGTCCGGCGTGGACTCGACGGTGCTGTTCGCGTACCAGCTCGACCCGCCGGGCGACGCGGTCGACGGCGGCCCCGCGTTGCGCCTCCGCTGGCTCGATCCGGACCGGGCCTACGAGGTGGTCGCACACGACCTGGACCGATCCGAGCCGAACGTCGAGGTCCGGTCCGGGGCGAGCCTCGCGGCCGACGGCATCGATTGGCCGCTCACCGGGCCCTGCGAGGCGCTCGTGTACGAGATCCGCCCGACCTGAACGGGCGGGAGCCGCCCGGTCCGGCGCGTGCGAGATCCGCACGTCCTGAACCGACGGCCCGACCCCCTCCGCGCGGCGCGCACGAGATTCCTCCGACCCGTCGGTACTCGGTCAGGAGCGGGCGGGGGCGATGACGGTCTCGGCGTAGCGGGCGATCGCGTCCGCCGCCGCATCGGGTGACGTCCCCGGCAGGGGGACCTGCACCCACGTGACGCCGAGCGCCTCCAGCCCGGCGAGGCCCTCGCGGTGGGCGTCGGGGTCGAAGTCGTCGTCGCCGGGTGTCCCGCCGACGGTGCACGAGAACGATACGTCGACGGTCGCGGGATCGCGGCCCGCGTCCTCCAGGCGCGCCCGGAGGTCGGTCAGTGCCGCCGCCAGCCGCTCGGGCGTGTCGAGGGCGACCGTGCGGGCGGTGCGGGCCACGCCGGCCGGCGCGGGGAACGGGCACCAGCCGTCGCCCCGCTCGGCGACCCGGCGGCGGGCGGCCGCGCTGTTGCCGCCGATCCAGATCGGTGGGGCCGCTGCCGGACGGGGGCGCCCGGCGACGCCGCGGGCCTCGAAGTGGCGGCCGGTGGTGGTCACCTCGTCGTCGGTCCACACCGCCCGGATCACGTCGATCGCCTCGTCGAACAGCTCGTTGCGCTCGTCGGGATCGACCCCGAGGGCGGCGAACTCGCTGCGCAGGTAGCCGGCGCCGGTGGCCAGCACGAAGCGCCCGCTGGACAGCACGTCGACCGTCGCCGCCGCCTTGGCGACGACGAACGGGTTCCGGTAGGGCAGCACGACGATGTTCGGGATCAGCCGGATCGTCGTGGTCGCGGCGGCGACGAACCCGAGGGCGACGAACGGGTCGAGCGCGTCGTGGCCGCCGGCGTCGAGCCACCGCTTCGACGGGGCCGGGTGGTCGGTGAAGCCGTAGCCGTCGAAGCCGCCCTCCTCCGCGGCGCGGGCCAGGCGGGCGACGGTCGGACCGTCGACCAGGCCGGGGTGGGCCGGGTGCGCGAGCAGTGGGTGGGTTACGGCGAAGCGCACGGGCGGGCCTCCGGTCGGCGGATCGTCCCGGCGGCACCGCTCCGGGAGCGCCGCAGATCATGGCCCAGGCGACGCTCGACCGGCGGCGACGACAGGTGGAACCCGGTACCGGTCGTCGCCTTCACCCGCGGCGACCGGCGGACAGGTGGAACCCGGTACCGGGTGTCGTCGGGGTCAGCGGTCGGGGCGGGTGAGGAGGGCGATGACCTGGTCGGGGGCGGAACGGGGGAGCGGCCACGGGCCCTCGACCCGGGCGACCCCCACCGACAGCAGCACCAGGGCGCGGGTGCGGGCGCCGGGCCGATCGAAGCCGAGGTCGCGGAACGCCCGCTCGACGAAGTGGAGGAGCGCGGCGTCGGCGGCCCGCACCGCGGCGGCGGCGACCTCGCTCCTTCCCGCCCAGTCGCGCATGGCGACGTCGAGCGGGCGCATGTCGTCGTCGAGGGCCCGGCGCGACAGCTCCCGCAGGCGGGCGACCGGGTCGGCCGCGTCCGGGCGCGCCGAGATCTCGGCCAGCACCGCCTCCACCTGGTCGGCGCCGTAGAACCGGGCCAGGTCGTCGAGGTAGGCGGCCACGTTCGGGAAGTGGTGGTAGAAGCTGCCGGTCGTGCGGCCGACCTCGGCGGTCAGGGCGGTGAGCTTCACCGCGGGCAGCCCGCCGCGCCGTAGGAGGGCCTGCCCGGCGAGCAGCCACGCTCGCCGATCGACCGCGCCGTCCGCCGACATCGGACCGCCTCGATCCGCCGGGGTCACGCCATGTCGAGCGGGCCGAGGGGCTGGCCGAGCATCACCCGTCCGGCCAGTTCGGTCGTGCGGTCCCAGTCGAACACGACGTGGCCCTTCAGCGTCTCGACGTCGCGCTGGAGGCGCTGGATCGGATGGTCGAGCGCGTAGACGCTCGCGCCGGCGCCCTCGCCGATCGCACCGATCACCCGTCGGCTCGTCCGCACCGCGGCCGCGGCGGCGAGTCGGGTACGGACCCGCAGTAGGTCGTCGGGAGCGCCGCCGGCGGCCGTGGCCAGCTCGTCGATCGCCGCCGTCCAGCCCGCGGCCATGGTGGCCACCTCGCTGGCGACGGCGGCCAGCCGGGCCTGGGCCAGGGGCTGGTCGGCCGCCCGGTCGCCGAGCGTGTAGGCGAGGACGCGCTCGGCCAGCCGGTCGCGGTACAGGTCGAGCGCCGCCTGTGCCGCCCCGACCGCCGGGGCCGAGGCCAGCAGGGCCAGCAGGCCGAGCAGAGGCAGGCCGGCGAGGCCGTCGCCCTCGACGCCGCCGGTCATCTCGCGCAGCAGCTCGCCCGGCGCGGTGCGGGCCTCGGGTACGAACACGCCGTCGACGCTGACGGTGCAGGAGCCCGTGGCGCGCATCCCCGCGGTGTGCCAGGTGTCCTCGACTGCGACCTCCGTGATGGGCACGACCGCGAAGCGGGTGCCGAACTCGACGGTCTCGTCGAAGCCGTGGACGATGCACCAGTCGGAATGGTGGATCGCCGTCGCCCACTCCCATCGGCCGGTGACCCGGTAGCCGCCGGGCGCGGCGGCGAGCGTGCCGGTCGGGGCGAGCGGGGCCGACGCCGTCGGCACGCGCCCGTCGCCGAACAGCTCGTCGTGGGCCTCGGCCGGGAACCGGGAGAGCATCCACGCGTGGAGCATCAGGAACGACATGGTCCACGCCGACGCGGGGCACCCTCGGCCCAGCTCGGCGACGCCCCGGCACAGGGCGCCGACCCCGAGGCCGTGGCCGCCCAGCGCGGTCGGCACCACCGCACGGAGGAGGTCGGCCTCGGCGACGGCGGCGACGACCGGCTCGGGCACCCGGCGCAGGCGCTCGCCCTCGCGGGCGTGGGCGGCGAGCACGGGGGCGAGGTCGCGGCAGCGGGAGAGGAGGTCGGCTTCGTCCATGGCCGCCGAGCATAAGTCGAGTTATGGCGGCCGCCGCCATCCGGGTCGACGCCCGTCGGCACCGGTCGGCGCCAACGAACCGGCGCGGGGATCCCGCCGCCCGGGGCGGGAATCGCTCGCCACCACGGGGAGGGGTGGGGCCGTACGCTGCGACACGGCCATGAGCGAGCACCGCGATCAGCGCACCCGGCGGACGACGCGGGCCCGGGGGGCGACGCGGCGGGAGCCCCTGCCGGTGCCGAGCTACCCGGCCGAGCTGCCCATCACCGAGCGCCGCGACGAGCTGATCGAGACGATCCGCGACCACCAGGTCGTCGTCGTGGCGGGCGAGACCGGCTCGGGCAAGAGCACCCAGCTACCCAAGCTGTGCCTCGAGCTGGGCCGCGGCCTCGACGGCGTGATCGGCCACACCCAGCCCCGTCGGGTCGCCGCCCGCACCATCGCCGAGCGGGTCGCCGAGGAACTGGGGAGCGAGCTGGGAGACGCCGTCGGGTACAAGGTCCGCTTCACCGACCGGGTGTCGGACCGCACCTACGTGAAGGTGATGACCGACGGGATCCTGCTCGCCGAGATGCAGCACGACCGGCAGCTCCGCCGCTACGACACGCTGATCGTCGACGAGGCCCACGAGCGCAGCCTCAACGTCGACTTCCTGCTCGGCTACCTCCACCAGCTCCTGCCGCAACGGCCCGACCTCAAGCTGATCATCACGTCCGCGACGATCGACACCGCCCGCTTCGCCGCCCACTTCGGCGACGCCCCCGTGGTCGAGGTGTCGGGCCGGACCCACCCGGTCGAGATCCGCTACCGGCCCTTCGGGGAGGGCGCGGCCGTGGCGGCCGAGGAGGGCGACGACGTCATCGACGACGACCGCGGGCTGCTGGAGGCGGTGGGCGACGCGGTCGTCGAGCTGTGTCGCGAGGGCCCCGGGGACGTGCTCGTCTTCCTCAGCGGGGAGCGGGAGATCCGCGACTGCACCGACTCGCTCGCCGACCGGGCCGGGACCGACCGGCACCTCCGCGGCGTCGAGGTGCTGCCCCTGTTCGGTCGGCTGTCGGCCGCCGAGCAGCACCGGGTCTTCGCGCCCCACGGCGGTCGTCGGGTCGTGCTGGCGACCAACGTGGCCGAGACGTCGGTGACCGTCCCCGGCGTGCGCTACGTCGTCGACGGCGGCACCGCCCGCATCTCCCGCTACAGCCACCGCCTGAAGGTCCAGCGCCTGCCGATCGAGAAGGTCAGCCGGGCGTCGGCCGACCAGCGGGCCGGGCGGTGCGGCCGGGTGGCGCCGGGCATCTGCATCCGCCTGTACGCCGAGGACGACTACGACGCCCGCCCGGAGTTCACCGACCCCGAGATCCTCCGCACGAACCTGGCGTCGGTCATCCTCCAGATGGCGAACCTCGGCCTGGGCGACTTCGCGCCGGTCGCCGGTGACCGCGACGGCTCGGGTGGCGGAGCCGCCGGGCGTGACCCGATCGCGGACTTCCCGTTCCTCGACCCGCCGGCGGAGCGGGCCGTGCGCGACGGGATCGCCCTGCTGGAGGAGCTGGGCGCACTCACCCCCGCGGCGGACGGCCGAAGGCGCCTGACGAAGATCGGTCGCCGCCTGGCCCGGCTCCCGATCGACCCGAGGCTGGGGCGGATGGTGCTGGAGGCAGAGCGCCAGGGGTGCGTGCGCGAGGTGCTGGTGATCGCCGCCGCGCTGTCGATCCAGGACGTCCGCGAGCGGCCGCTCGACCAGCAGCAGGCGGCCGACGCGCTGCACCGCCGCTTCCACGTCCCGGGCTCGGACCTCCTCGGCCTCGTCGCCCTGTGGGACCACCTGGAGGAGCGGCGTCGCGCCCTGACCTCCAGCCGCTTCCGCCGGGAGTGCCGGGCCGAGTTCCTCAACTTCCTGCGCACGCGCGAGTGGCGCGACCTGCACCGCCAGCTCGCCCGCGCCGCCGAGGCGGTCGGGGTCGTCGCCGGCAACGAGGACGCCGCGCCCGACGCCGTCCACCGCGCCGTCCTCTCCGGGCTGCTGTCGCAGATCGGGGTGCGCGACCGCGACGGGCGGGAGTATCGCGGGGCCCGCAACGTCCGGTTCCTGGTCGCGCCCGGGTCGGTGCTCACCCGGCGGCCGCCGTCGTGGGTGATGGCCGCCGAGCTGGTCGAGACGAACCGGTTGTGGGCCCGCGGTGTCGCCGCGATCCAGCCCGGTTGGTGCGAACCGCTCGCCGGGCACCTGCTGAAGCGGAGCCACACCGACGCCCGGTGGGACGAGGCGTCCGGCCGCGCCGTGTGCACCGAGAAGGCGACCCTGTACGGGCTGCCCGTCGTCCCCGCCCGCACGATCGGCCTAGACCGGGTCGACCCCGACCTCGCACGCGACCTGTTCGTCGACCACGCCCTCGTCCGCCGCGAGTGGGAGTCGCGGCACGGGTTCCTCGCCGCCAACGAGGCCTTCCTCGACGAGGCGCGTGCCCTCGGCGACCGGCTGCGGCGCGCCGATCTGTTCGACCACGACGCCACCCTGCGCGGCTTCTACGACGAGCGGGTCGGCGCGGACGTCGTGTCGGGCCGCCACTTCGATCGGTGGTGGAAGGAGGCCCGGCGCGACGACCCCGATCGCCTCACCCTCGGTTGGGCCGACGTCGCGGGCGCCGCCGGACTCGACGTCGACCCCGCCGCCCTCCCCGACGAGTGGCGCCAGGGCGACCTCCGGCTGCCGCTCACGTACCGCTTCGACCCCGCCGACGACCACGACGGTGTGACCGTGCACGTCCCGCTCGCCGTGCTCGACCGGGTCGGGCCATGGGACTTCGACTGGCACGTCCCCGGCTACCGGCGCGAGGTGGTCGAGGCGCTGGTGGCCGCCCTGCCCAAGGCGCAGCGGCGGCTGCTGTCGCCGCTCGGCCCGACGCTCGCCGAGGTGGTCGAGGGGCTGCAGGTCGAGCCCCGCCCGCTCGTCGAGGTGCTCGCCGAGGTCCTCTCGGAACGGGCGGGGGAGCCGATCCCGGTGGGGCTGCTCGACGAGCGAGCGTTGCCGCCGCACCTGCGCATCACGTTCTCGGTCGTGGGCGACGACGGGCGCGAGGTCGCCTACGGGAAGGACCTCGACGCGGTGCGCCGCATGGTGGGGCCCCGGGCCCGGCGGGCCGTCGCCGACCGGTTCCTCGACGTGCCCCGGTGGCGCGGCGGCGACCTGCCACGGCGGGTTACGGCGACGCTGCCCGACGGGAACGAGGTGGTCGGCCATCCGGCGCTGCTCGACCGGGACGGCGAGGTCGTGGCGACCGTCTTCTCCCGGGTCGAGGTGGCCGACCGGGTCATGGCCGCCGGGCTCCGCCGCCTGATACTGACGTCGGTCCCCGTCGGCGTGCGCGGCCTCGAGCGTGGCATCCCCGATGCGGTGCGCGCCGCCCTCGTCGCCGAGGCCGAGATCACCGTCGGGGGGCTGCTCCGCGACGTCCTCGACGCGTCGGCGGGCGCCGTCGTCGACGCCCACGGGGGGCCGACCTGGAGCGGGGCCGGCATGGACGCGCTCGTCGCCGCGGCGCGCGCCGAGCTGCGACCGACCGCCGAGGCGGCGCTGGCGGCGGCGGGGGAGGTGCTGGTCGCCGCGGCGGAGGTGCGGGCGCGGCTCGCCCGGCTCTCGGCCCCGTCGCTCGTCCGGTCGGTCGCCGACGCGTCGGCCCACCTCGACCGGCTGGTGCGGCCCGGCTTCGTCGCGTCCGCCGGCGTGGTCCGCCTCGCCGACGTGGACCGCTACGTGCGGGGCCTCGCCGTCCGCCTCGCCAAGCTGCCCGAGGCCCCGGCCCGCGACGAGGGCCGCATGGCGACGGTGGTCCCGCTCGAGCGCAGCTACCGCGACCTCCTCGGCGCGCTCGAACCGGCCCAGGTCACCGCCCGAGTCGTCGAGGCGGGGTGGCTGCTGGAGGAGCTGCGCGTCGGCGCCTTCGCGCAGCAGCTCGGCACCCGCGTTCCGGTGAGCGCCACGCGGATCGAGGCCGAGCTGGCCGCGCTCTGGGAGGGCGACCTCTAGGGGGGTGTCTCGTAGCGCTCGGCAGGGAACCGGCGAGCCAGGGACGTCCCTCGCAAGGACGCAGGACGACGCGCCTGCCTTGTCCAACCGCAAGGACGAGGACGCCGCGAGGGGCGTCATCTGGCCGG
>JAAYBP010000219.1 GCA_012730075.1 Acidimicrobiales bacterium
ACGAGTTCGCCCCCGACCACTCGATCGCGGCGCCCACGGTGGTCTTCACCAGTCCGATCAACAACCCCCGGGGGTACCGGGTCGAGGTCGAGGGGGCCCGCGTCGTGTCGCGGCCCGGCGCCACCTACCTCCAGCTCCGTCCCGAGCCGGGGGCCACCCGCGTGTCGCTGCGTCTCATCGGACACCCGGGCGGCCGCGCGGGGGAGGCGGCCGGGACGGCCGACCACCTCGCCGTCCTCCCACCCTCGGGGGCACCGCCCGCTCCATCCGTCGACGTGGGCGCGGAGGCGGTGTCGGCCCCCTGCGCCCGGAACGTCGGCGCGCCGGATCGCGTCGACCTGACGGCCATCGCCCCGAGGCGCGGCCGCCTCGTCGGACGGTTCGAGGCCGGCGTGGGCCGGGGATCGGTCGTCGCGGCCGGTGACGTTCCGGTCACCTACGCGGCGGGCGACGTCGCCTGGTTCGATCTGGGCGACCGGTCGGGCCCGACAGCGGTCGACCTGCTGTGTCGGACCGCGGGAGTCCACGCGGTGTCGGTCGGCACCGCGCCCAGGCTTCCGACCACGTTCTCGGGCCGCTCGACCCGCAACGTGAACGTCGCCACGGCCAACAGCCGTCTGGTCTTCGACGTGAGGCGATCGGGTCGCTACGTGGCGGACGTGGAGCTGACCGGGGGCGCGGTGCGCCTGGGGCTCCGGCGGAGCGACGGATCGATGCCGACCGCACCGACGCTCACGTCGTCGGCGACGGTCGACCTGGGCCGCCTGCGGTCCGGAGTCGCCTCGATCGACGTCGTGGCGCTGCCCGGTCCGGCGGCGGCGTGGTCGGTGACGATCCGCCCGGCCGGCTGACCAGTCGAGCCGAGCCCGGGCCCGGCCGAGCCGGTGCCGGACCGAGCCGGTGCCGGGGCGCGGGTCAGGCGGCGCGGCGGCCGAGCGTGACCGGCAGGGCCTTCACGCCGCGCAGCACGATGCGACCGTTCCACTCGACCGCGTCGGTGGCGAGCGCGAGGTCGGGGTAGCGGCGCAGCACGCGGGGGATCGCCCGGCGGCCCTCCAGGCGGGCGAGCGCGGCGCCGAGGCAGTGGTGCACCCCGCTGCCGAAGGAGATGTGGTGGTTGGCGTCGGCGCGGGTCAGGTCGAGCTGCTCGGCGGTCGGGCCGAACTTGCCCGGGTCGCGGTTCGCGCCGCCGAGGCTGGTGATCACCAGGTCGCCGACGGGGATGGTGTGCCCGGCGACCTCGAACGGCTCGAGCGCGATGCGCCGCGACATCTGCACCGGGCTGTCGTAGCGGAGCAGCTCCTCGATCGCGTTGGTGTCGAGCTCGGGATCGGCGCGCAGCCGGTCGGCCTGCTCGGGGTGGCGGAGCAGGGCCAGCAGGCCGTTGCCGATGAGGTTGACCGTCGTCTCGTGGCCGGCGAGGTACAGGAGGATGACGTTGTCGCGCAGCTCCTCGTCGGTGAGGTTGTCGCCCGCCTCCTCGGCCTCGATCAGCCCCGAGAGCAGGTCGTCGGCCAGGTGGTCGCGCTTGAAGGCGATCGCCTCCTCGACCATCCCCCCCAGCTCGTTGCTGGCGGCGACGATCTCGTCGGCGTGCAGCAGGGCGAGCACGGGGTCGAGCGCCTGGGTGATCGTCTGGGACAGCTCGCGGAGCTGGGCGGGGTCGACCAGGTCGGGCATCCCGAGCATCTCGTGGATCACCTGGAACGGCAGCGGGAAGGCGAGGCCGGTGATCAGGTCGACCGGCTCGTCGCCGCCGTCGTCGATCGCGTCGAGGCGCTGGTCGACCAGCTCCTGGATCCGCTCGTCGAGGCGGGCGACCGTGCGCGGCGTGAACGCCTTGGACACCAGCTTCCGGATTCGGGTGTGGTCGGGCGGATCGGTGCCGAGGATCGACCGGCTGCGGCGGGACCCCGCCTCCCGGGCCGCCTCCGACAGCGTCGCCTCCCGGACGCGCATCGTCGAGTTCTGCTCGTCGACGCTCGTGCCCGGCAGGCGCAGCACGTGGTGGCAGTCCTCCCAGCGGGTGAGGAACCACATGCCGAGCTCGCTGCGGTGCACCGGCTCGGAGTCGCGCAGGGCGCGGTACTGGGAGTAGGGGTCCTCGAAGAAGCCCGGGGCGAACGGGTCGAGCCCGGACGCGAGGGGCTCGCCGGTGGCGACGGAGTCCGACATGACGGCGACCCTACGCCCGCCCCCATGAATTTGCACGCAGCCTGCAAGTGTCGTCCGCCACGCCCTCGCCCGCGTGGCATCCTGCGGGGGTGAGCGCCCACCCTCTCCGCGCCGCGACCGCCGTCGTCGGCGTCGCCGACGCCGCCGATCCGTCCGGAATGCTCGACGGCACCGTCACCGAGCTCGAGGCCCGCATGATCCGCGAGGCGCTCGACGACGCGGGCCTGACCCTCGCGGACGTCGACGGCCTGGCGATCAACAACGGCGCCGGCTGGGCGGCGAGCCTCGAGGCCGCCGAGCGGCTCGGCCTCGCGCCCCGCTGGACCGATTCGACCCAGACCGGCGGGTCGAGCTTCGAGATCCACGTCCAGCACGCGGCGGCGGCCATCGCCCTCGGCCTCGCCGAGGTGGTGGTCGTCGTGTACGCGTCCACGCCGCGGTCGTCGCACAAGCGGGGCGGGGGAGGGTTCCGCAGCCGGGCACTGGGCGGGGTCACCCCTGCGCTCGAGTGGGACCTGCCGCACGGGCTGCGGCTCCCGATGGGCGCCTACGCGCTCGCCGCCTCGCGGCACGTCCACGAGTTCGGCACCACGCCCGAGCAGCTCGCGTCGATCGCCGTGCAGACCCGCGAGTGGGCCGCGATGAACCCCCGTGCCCGGCTGCGCGATCCGATCACGGTCGAGGACGTGCTCGCCTCGCCGGTAGAGGCCTCGCCGCTCCACAAGCTCGACTGCTGCCTGGTCACCGATGGGGCCGGGGCGGTGGTGCTGACCTCCGCCGAGCGGGCCGCCGACCTGGCGAAGCCGCCGGTGTACGTGCTCGGCGCCGGCACCTGCCACACCCACGCCTCGATCACGTCGATGCCCGACCTGACCACCACCGGCGGCGTCGTGTCGGGACGCGAGGCGTTCCGCATCGCCGGCCTCGGCCCCGGCGACGTCGACGTCGTCGAGCTCTACGACTCCTTCACCATCACGGTGCTGCTCGCGCTGGAGGACCTCGGCTTCTGCGCCAAGGGCGAGGGCGGGGCCTTCGTCGCCGACGGTCCGCTGCGCCCCGGCGGCGCGCTCCCGGCCAACACCAACGGCGGCGGCCTCGCCTACACCCACCCCGGCCAGTACGGGATCTTCCTCCTCGTCGAGGCGGCGCGACAGCTCCGCGGCGAGGCGGGCGACCGCCAGGTGCCGGGCGCCGAGGTGGCCGTGGCCCACGGCAGCGGCGGGGTGCTGTCCGCCATGTCCACCGTCGTCCTCGGATCGGAGGCCACCCGATGAGCGAGCGCACCGACCGCGGCGACCCGACCACCGCCGACCGGATGCTGCCGCCGGAGTCACCCGCGGGTGCACCGTTCTGGGCGGCGAGCCGCGAGCGACGTCTCCTTCTCCCGTGGTGCGTTCCGTGCGGCGCCGCCCACTGGTACCCGCGCGGGTTCTGCCCGGTGTGCCTCGGCGACGAGATCGAGTGGCGGCCGGCGTCGGGTGGGGGCCGGGTGCACGCGGTGTCGGTGCAACCGAAGGTGCCCTTCCCCGGCGTCGGCGGCGAGCCGCCCTACGCGGTCGCGCTGGTCGACCTCGACGAGGGCGTGCGGATGATGCTGCGCGTCGTCGCCGACGACGCGTGGTCGGTCGCGGTCGACGACGCCGTGTCGATCGGGTGGGAGCCGCTCTCCGACGGCCGCCACCTCCCCGTCGCCCTCCCGTCTGATCCACCTGCCTGATGCTCGCCCACCTGATCCCGCCGGTCCGGGTCAGGGGCCGTGATCGTGGGGGGCGTCGATCCGGTCGGGGCCGTCGCCGTCGGCGGTGACGAGGAACTGGCCCATCATCCCGTTGTCCTCGTGGCGGAGCAGGTGGCAGTGGAACATGTAGGGCACCTCGTCGTCGGGGTGGTCGCCGAACCGGATCAGCAACCGGTAATGCCGTCCCTGCTCCAGGAAGACGGTGTCCTTGCGGCCCCGGAGCTCCGGCGGGGGAGCGTCGCCGTCGATCGACAGCACCCGGAACTGGACGTCGTGGACGTGGAAGCTGTGCGCCGTCCCGCTCCCGCTCACCTCCCAGATCTCGGTCGAACCGGCCTTCACGACCGCGTCGATGCGCTCGATGTCCATCGGCTCGCCGTCGATGCTGCGGGTGCCCGAGAGGTCGAAGCTCCGGGTGCGCACCACGTCGTCGGCGTCGGGTGCGGCCAGCTCGGCGAGCCGGGCGGGTAGTGCGGCGGACGGCACCAGCTCGTCGGCGGCGCGCAGCTCCAGCACGTCGAAGCGGTCGTCGCCGCCCTCGAAGCGCTCGTTGGGGCCGAGGCCGAGATCCGGCGGGAACGACCGCAGCACCGTCGTCTCGCCGGGGTTGACGTCGACCACGATCTCGGCCCGCTCGCCGGGGGAGAGGCGGATGCGGTCGAGGGTGGTCGGCGCGGCGAGGAGACCTCCGTCGGTTCCGACCAGGGCGAAGGGGCGGTCGTCGGCGAACCCGAAGTCGTACACGCGGGCGGTCGACCCGTTGAGCAGCCGCAGCCGGATCCGCTCGGTCGTGACGTCGAGGTACGGCCCCCAGGTGCCGTTGACGAGCAGCTCCTCGCCGAGCACGCCGGTGTTGGCGAACCGGCGGGCCGAGTCGACGAACGACCCGTCGCCGGCGAAGGAGCGGTCCTGGACGATCACCGGCACGTCGTCGACCCCGTACTCGTGGGGCAGGGCGTCGGGGCTCTCACCGTCGTCGACCAGCACCATGCCCGCCAGGCCTTGGAGCACCTGGTGCTCGGTCGCCCGGTGCGGGTGCGGGTGGTACCAGAGCGTCGCCGCCGGCTGGTCGACGGTCCACGTCGGCGTCCAGGTCGCGCCGGGCTCGATCGGGCTGTGCGGGCCACCGTCGGCTACCGCCGGGAGGCTCATGCCGTGCCAGTGGACCGTGGTCGTCTCGGCCAGGTCGTTCCGGACACGGACCTCGACCCGCTCACCCCGCGCCATGCGCAGCGTCGGGCCGAGGAAGGGGCCGTCGTAGCCGAACGTCGGCGTCTCGACGCCGGGCTTCAGCTCGGCGGTGGCCTCGTCCGCGGTCAGCTCGAACACACGCACACCGTCGATGACGACACCCTCGTCGAGCTCGGGCATCGCCAGCGGCCGCTCGAACGGCACCTGCCCGACGGTGGAGACGGCCCGGTCGGACCAGGTCCGGTACAGGGCGACCACGGCCACCGCGGCGACGAGCACGCCGACGATGGTCAGGCCGAGGAGCGTCCGCCAGAGCAGGCGGCGGGGGGAGGATCGTTGGGTCGCAGCCATGGTTCGAACGTACGGATGGTCCGAACCGGGCGGAATGCCGCCGTCCCCCGTTCCGACGGTGGGGTTGGCCCGACCCGCGGGGGTGGGGAAGTCCCTGCGGACTGAGGCAGCGGGCGCGGTTGGTGGCACACTGGTGCGCCGCTCGTAACGCCCACAGGGAGCCTGCTCGTGACCTTCAAGGTCGGAGACCGCGTCGTCTACCCGCACCACGGTGCGGCCGTGATCAAGAAGAAGGAGAAGATCGAGGCCTTCGGCGAGAAGAAGGACTACCTCGTCCTCCAGATGGTCCACGGCGACCTGACCCTGCGTGTTCCGGTCGACAAGGCGGAGGAGGTCGGCATGCGTCCGCCGATCAGCCGCTCCGACGTCGAGGACCTGTTCCGGCTCATCGGCAAGCGCGACGTGCGCGAGCCGGCCAACTGGAGCCGTCGGTTCAAGAACCACCAGGAGAAGATGAAGTCCGGCGACGTGTACCAGGTCGCCGAGGTGGTGCGGAACCTCGCCCTCCGCGAGGCGGGCAAGGGCCTGTCGACCGCGGAGAAGTCGATGCTCGAGCGGGCCCGCGGCATCCTCGTGTCCGAGCTGAGCTTCGCCCTCGACGTCACCGAGGAAGAGGCGCTCGAGAAGCTCAACGCCGGCCTCCAGTAGCCGCCGACCAGCAGCCGTTCCACGGCGACCGGCGGACGGATCGACACCGGTTCGGCTGGTCGTCCGGCCCCGGTGGTCAGCCGGCGAGGACGATGGGGATCACGGTCGCCCGGAGGATCCGGCTCCGACCGCTCGCGTCGCCCTCGGAGAGGATGAGCATCGCGGGGGTGCCGGCGGGTGCCGAGTAGGCGACGGTCCCGCTGAAGGGGGCCCGCTCGGTGCCGCCGCCCATGACGAAGGTCTGGCCGTACGGCGTGGTGGTGCCCGACGCACCGACCGGTAGCACGACCACGTTGACCTGGGCCTCGAAGGCCAGGCTCGTCCCGGCGAGGGTGATCGGCGACCGGACCGTCGTGCCGGTGTCGGGGGTCGTGACCTCGATCTGATCGGTCTCGGCGGAGGTGACGTACCAGGCCCGGCCGCTCCCTTCGGGGCCGGTCGGGACGTGGTCGAGGCGCACGACGGTGGGATGCGCCGTCCCCCCGTTGGGGGAGACGTCGACGAGCGCGTGGTCGACGTCGGGCCCGGCGGCGCGCTCGGTGGCCACGACGTCGACCATCCCGAGGACGGTCGTCGCGAAGCGGCGGGCGGTCTCGACCGGGTCGGTGCCGAAGTCCGATGGGCTCGCGGGCCACACGTAGGTACCGGCGGCGGGGGCGACCGGCCCGGGCGGCACGGTGGTGTCGGTGGTCGGCTCGGTCGTCGGGGCCGTCGTCGTGGTCGGCGGTTCGGTCGTCGTGGTCGCCGTCTCGGGCACCTCGGTGCCCGGGTCTCCCTCGGCTTCGGCGGTGGTCGGCACCTCCGTCGACGGCTGAGTGGCGACCACGCCGTCGCGGTCGTCGCCGCGCTCGACCAGCGCGACCGCGGCCACCGCGACGACCAGCGCGGCCGCCGCCGAGAGGGCGGCGGCGCGCCGCTGGGTCCGACGCCGTCGGGCGGCTCCGACGCGCGCGGTGAGGACCGCCTCCGGGGGCGCCTCGGCGTGAACGTGGTCGGTGCGCTCGGAGATCGCGTCGCGGAGCTCCTGCTCGATGGTGGTCACGGCTGATCCTCCAGCTCCTGGGCGAGGGCGGCGAGGCCCCGGTGGGCGTGGGTCTTGACCGCCCCGGCGGAGATCCCGAGGGTCCGGGCGATCTCCGCCTCGGGCAGGTCGAGGTAGTAGCGGAGGGCGAGGACCTCACGCTGACGGTCGGGCAGTCGTCGCAGGGCGGCGAGCACGGCCCGGCGGCGATCGCGGCCGTCGAGGTCGTCGACGTCGACGCCGTCGGCGGGCTGGACCCACACGGGGCGCAACGGGTTGGCGCGGCGGCTCCGGTCGCGGCGGCGGAGGTGCGATCGGGCCCGGTTGAGCACGACGCTCCGCAGGTAGGCCGGCGCGGCGTCGGCGTCGCGCAGCCGGCGTCGGCCGAGCTCGAGGGCGACGAAGGCGTCCTGGACCAGTTCCTCGCAGGTCCCGACGTCGTCCACGAGGATCGACGCCAGACGCACCAGCTCGACGTAGTGGGTGCGGAATAGGTCGGCGAGATCGGCGTCTCCGGCTCGGGCCGGGTCGTCGGGTTCGCTCGTCACGGTCGACAGCATCACCCCTACGGTCGCCCGGGAGGTCGATCCGGTTGACGCGCCGCGCCGGTTCCCACCCGCTCGCCGTCGTCGCGGTCGGCGACGGTTCGAGCCCGGCTCCGGTTGTGTTCGCGTCAGGCGACGGTTCGACCCCGCCTCCGCCTGTGCTCGCGGTCAGTCGGCGCGGCTGAGGGACCGCTGGCGGCGGCTGAGCTGGGCGAGGTCTTCGGCGGCGCGCATGGCGTTGCGGACGCTCTCCTCGAGGGCGGCCCGACTCGCGTGCATCTGGTCGGTGAGGTTCTCGCGCACCGTCGGTGACTCGGCCTCGGCCGCGTCGACCGCGAGGAGGGCGGCGTCCGAGGGCACCGGGTCGGCGTCCCCGTCGGCGGCGTCGAGCGCGGCCCGCACCGCCGCCAGCTCGGCCGCGGCGTCGACGGTGGAACCGTCCTCGGCGCGGTCGCGGTCCGCCCAGCGGGTGTGGGCGAGCAGGGCCGCCGACGCCTTGCCCCAGTGGGCCTTGAACATGCCGACGTCGAAGCTGCCCTCGCGGACGCGGGCGCCCTTCAGCACGCGGGCGGGCGGCACCTTGAGGTCACGGACGATCCGGAACCACGACAGCACCTTGAGCACGTAGTAGGTGGGGTCGTACTCCCACCAGAAGAAGCCGTTGCGGGCCGCCGCCTGGTAGTAGTGGTGGTTGTTGTGCCAGCCCTCGCCGCCGGTCCACAGGGCGATCAGGGCGGAGTTCCGGCTGGTGTCGGTGGTGGCGTAGCGGCGGCGACCCATCACGTGGGCGAGCGAGTTCACGGTGAACGTGCCGTGCCAGAGCAGCACGGTCGACCAGAAGAAGCCCACGATCAGCCCCGGCCACCCGGCGATGAGGTACGAGGCGATGGCGACGGTCCACGGCGGGATCCAGTCGTGCTTGGTGATGAACCGCAGTTCGGGGAACTTGTTGAAGTCCTTGATGGAGTCCGGGTCCCAGCCCTTGTACTTGTCGCAGAGGATCCAGCCGATGTGGCTCCACCAGAAGCCCTTGAGCGGCGAGTGCACGTCGCGGTCGGTGTCGCTGAAGCGGTGGTGGTCACGGTGGTGGCTGGCCCACCAGAGGGCGCCCTTCTGGGCCGCCGAGCCGCCGCCGAACGCGAGCACGAACTGGAACGCCCGGCTGGTCTTGTAGCTGCGGTGCGAGAAGTAGCGGTGGTAGCCGGCGGTGATGAACCACATCCGCCCGAAGTAGAGGACGAAGCACAGCGCCAGCGCCTTCCACGTGACGCCGGTGAACACGGCCAGGAGGCACAGGCCGTGGATCAGGAACATCGGGATGGACGAGACCCAGTTGACGCGCTCGTCGTCGGCCCGTTCGATGGCGTGGGTGGTGCTCAAAGTGGCCTTCCGGGCGATGCGGGGGCGGTGCGGTGGTTGGCGGGGTCTGCCTCACCTGACGGCTCGACGTCGGACAGCCTACCTACCGGTAGGTAGGCTGTCGAGGGCGGAGAGCCGTGGCGTCGGCCACACCGCCGCTCGAGGTCGAAGGATCCACCCCGGCGACGGGCGGTCGGCCCCGGTCCCGCCGCGGCGGTCCGCGGCCCCCCGGGCTCAGCCCGGCGCGTCACGTTGGCGCTCCCGGGCCTCGGCCAGCTCGTCGATGGCCTCGATGCGGGTCCCCTCGGTGAGGTGGGTCGCCCGCCCGATGAGGTTGGCGGCCAGGGGCAGGGTGACGATCTGGAGGGCACCGGCGAGGAGAGCGGTGGTGGCGTCGTTGGTGTTCGAGAGCTGAAGGGCGACACCGATCGAGACCAGGGCGTAGCCGAGGGTCGAGGCCTTGGTGAGGGAGTGCATCCGCGCCATCACCTCCGGGAAGCGGACCACCCCGATCGCGGACAGCAGGGTGAGGGCCGCACCGGCCAGGACGACGATCGAGCCGATCATTCGCTGCGCCCCTCGATGAACCGGGCGATCACCGCGGTGCTGATGAAGCCGACGAGCGTCAGCATCACGGCGACCATCAGGTACGAGCCGTCGCCGGTGTCGGCCGCGTCGACCAGCACCAGAGTGCCGCCCGCGACGAGCATGCCGTCGAGCGCCACCACCCGGTCGCTCAGGGTCGGACCGCGGCCGAGCCGGTAGGTGAAGAGCACGAACGCGGCGCAGAGCAGGCCGTAGATGACGATGGTCACGACCGCTCCGCCCCGGCGTCGACGGCCGCCCCACCGAAGGCCGCCCGGGCCAGCCCGGCGAGGTGCCGGACCTGCTCGCGGGAGGCCTCGGGGTCGCGTAGGTCCAGGACGTGTACGTAGAGCGTGGTCTCCGGCTCCCGGTCGACCTCGAGGGCGATCGTCCCGGGGGTCAGCGCCATGACGTTGGCGATGAGCGTGACCAGTGCGTCGGACGAGTCCGGCGGGATGGTCACCGCGATCACCCCGGAGCGGAGGTCGGGCCGGCGGGCGAGGACCTGGGCGGTGAGCGACACGTTCGACGCGACCGACTGGTAGAGCACGTAGCCGACGAACCGGGCGATCGCGAGCGGGCGGATCGGGGTACGGCCGCGCCACCCCCACTCGTCCGGCACCGCGACCAGCAGCCCGATCGCGATCAGGAGCCCGGAGAGGATGTTCGCCGGCGAGGCGGAACCCCAGGCGAGCACCCATAGCACCGTGAGGCCGGCGGCGAAGAGGATCGAGCTCACGGACCCTCCCCGAGCACGGCGGCGACGTACGCGGTCGGATCGTGGAGCTGCTCGGCGGCGCGCACCGAGTAGTCGTAGAGCGGCCCGCCGCCCAGCCCGATCAGCACCGCGCCGAGGGCGAGGACGATCGTCGGCGCCAGCATCAGGGCGGGGCCGGGCGCGGCGGCGGTCGCCGGCGGTTCGATCGCGTCGGGCTCGTCGGGGCCGTTCCAGAACACGCCGAACCAGATCTTCATCAGTGCGAAGAGGGTGAGGAAGCTGACCGCGACGCTCGACGCGACCATGGGCCACTGGCGGTCGGCGACGGCGGCGTCGATCAGCGACAGCTTGGCGACGAAGCCCGACAGCGGCGGGATGCCGGCCAGGGACAGGGCGGGCACGAGGAACAGCACCGCGAGCAGCGGCGCGGTGCGCACCATGTTCCCGAGGCGCGACAGGCGGCTGGATCCTCCGTGGTGCTCGATCAGGCCACCGGTGAGGAACAGCCCGGTCTTCACCACGATGTGGTGGACCGTGTAGAAGACGGCGCCCGCCAGTCCGGCCACGGTCGCCAATCCGAGCCCCATGATCATGTAGCCGATGTGGCTGATGATGTGGAACGACAGGATGCGCTTCACGTCGTCCTGGGCGATCGCGCCGAGCACGCCGGTGACCATCGTGAGGGCGGCGACGGTGAGCACCAGCCAGCGGGGGAGCGCGCCGGGGAAGATCAGCGTCTGGGTGCGGATGATCGCGTAGACGCCGACCTTGGTGAGCAACCCGGCGAAGATCGCGGTGACCGGTGACGGGGCCGTCGGGTAGCTGTCGGGCAGCCAGAAGAACAGCGGGAACAGCCCGGCCTTGATGCCGAACACGACCAGGAACAGGCCCGCCAGCGCGGCGCGGGTGCCGTCGGGCAAGCCGGCGACGACCCCCGCGAGGTCGGCCATGTTCACCGTGCCGGCCGCCGCGTAGGTGAACGCCAGGGCGGCGAGGAAGAGGGCCGACGCCATGAGGCTGATGACGACGTAGGTCATGCCGGACCGCACCTGGTCGAGGCGGCCGCCGAGCGTGATCAGCACGTAGCTGGCGGTCAGCATCATCTCGATGCCGACGAAGAGGTTGAACAGGTCGCCGGTGAGGAAGGCGGCGTTCACCCCGGCCGCGAGCACGAGGTACACCGACTGGAACCCGACGTGATTCCGCTCGGCGCCGGGCTGACCGATCGCGTAGAGGAGGACCGCGAGGAGCATCACCGCCGCGGTCAGCAGCATGACCGCCGAGAAGCGGTCGGCGACGAGGGTGATGCCCATCGGGGCGGGCCAGCCGCCGGCGGACGTGACGACCACGCCCCGGTCGTCGACCTGGATCAGCAGCGCCACCGCGACGGCAGCGATCGCGGTTAGGACCGTGATGCTGACCGCCCGCTGGGCCCGGCGCGACCGGCCGACGAGCACCGACACGCCCGCGCCGAGCAGGGGCAGCACGACCGGCAGGGCGAGGAGCGCGTTCACGGCACCACCTCGGGTTCGTGCCCGTCGGGCAGCTCCTCCTCCGCCGCGACCGACACCGCCGCGGCGAGCGCCGCCTCGTCGGACACCTCGGTGTCGAGGTGGCCGTGGCGGCCGATGACGCGGTCCTCGACGTCGTCGTCGACCTCGTCGTCGTCGGTCAGGAGCCAACTCCGGTAGGCGAGGGCGAGCAGGAGGGTCGTGGTGGCGAAGCTGATCACGATGGCGGTGAGCACCAACGCCTGGGGGATCGGGTCGGCCATGTCGGCCGCGTCGCCCTTGCCGACGAACGGAGCCACGCCCGACCGACCCGAGTTGACGAAGAGGACGTTGGCGCCGTGGGACAGCAGGCTCAGCCCGATGATGATCCGCGACAGCTTGCGTTGGAGCAGGAGGTAGGTGCCCAGCCCGAAGAGGGTGGCCGCGGTGCCGGCCATGACGTAGCTCATCGGGTCCCCCCCGCGGTGTCGCGGGAACGGGCGGGCGGGTCGTCGCCGAATGACTCGAACACCATCATGGCCAGCCCGATCACGACGAGGAACACGCCGGTGTCGAACGCGAGGGCCGAGGTGAGCTTGACCTCGCCGAGCACGGGGACGTCGAGCGTGTGCACGCCGGACTCCAGCACGCTCCCGCCGAACAGCAGCGGCACGATGGCGGCTCCGGCGGCGGTGATCAAACCGACCCCGAGGGGCGTCCACGGCTTCGACCGCGACAGTCGGCGCACCGACTCGATGCCCCCGCTGATGTAGCGCAGAGCGACCGCGGCGCCCGCGACGATGCCGCCCGCGAAGCCGCCGCCGGGCTGGTTGTGGCCCGCGAGCAGCAGGTAGATCGCCGCCGTCGACAACGCGATGAACACGACCTTGGTCGAGACCTCGAGCACGGTGATGCGGTCGAGCGGCACCGGCGGTGGCGCCGCGGAGTCGCGAACCCCGCCCGGCCGGCGCCCGGCGCGGGCGAGGGCGACGGCGCCGATCGCGGCGGCGGCGAGGACGGTGATCTCGCCGAGGGTGTCGAAGCCTCGGAAGTCGACGAGTATCACGTTGACGACGTTGCGGCCGTGCCCGTCGGGGTACGCCCGCTCGATGAACGTGTCGGAGACGGTCGTCGCCGGGTCCTCGGCGCCGGTCGCGAGCGCCAGGCCGAACACGGTGAGGCCGACGACCACGGCCACCCCGATTCGCAGGACCCGCATCGGGGCGGCGGTGCGTTGCTCGAAGCGGTCGGGGAGCCGCCGCAGTACCAGCACGAACAGCACCGTCGTCAGCGTCTCGATGCCCACCTGGGTGACGGCGAGATCAGGTGCGCCCCGCACGACGAACAGGCCGGCCATCGCGTAGCCGACGACGCCGAGGAACAGGGCCGCGGTGAAGCGGCGGTGCAGCGCGGTGGCCGCCGCGGCGGCACCGAGGATCAGGGCGGCGATGGCGGCCTGCGACCAGGAGTCGACGATCGCGCCGTCGCCGTCGTTCCACGCGCCGGACAGCAGGAGCGTCCCGGGCACGATCGCCGCGGTCAAGACGATGACGCCGAGGTAGATCGGCAGCGAACCGTTCTGGACGACTCCGGTCACGCGGTCCGCGGTGCGATTGAGGGCGCGGAGGGCGGCCGCGTAGCCGGTCGCCGCCGTCACCGGCAGCTCGCCACCGAGGGCCAGCACCGGTTCGAGCGGGCGGCGGAGGGCGAAGATCAGCGCGCCACCGCCCAGTGCCACCAGCGACAGAACGAGCGTCAGGTTGAAGCCGTGGAAGACGTCGAGGTGCACCGATCCGACCGTCGGCCGCAGCGACGCCGCGGATGCGGACACGAGGCGGTCGAGGACGTCGGGCACGACGCCCGCCACGAACGTCGCCGCGGTGAGCACCAGTCCCGGGACGACCAGGCCGGGCGGGCTGCGGCGGGCGGCGACGGCCGGGTCGGGCGACTCGGTGGCCATGCGGCCGATCGAGCCCCAGAAGAACCGGAGGCTGTACGCCGCGGTGAGCGCCGAGCCGACGACGGCCGCCGCGGTGACCAACCCCGGCGCCCAGGGGGAGTGCTGGAGGGCCTCGAGGTCGTACTCCTTGGCGACGAAGCCGAGGGCGAAAGGCACCCCCGCCATCGACGCGGCGGCGATGGCCCCGATGAGCGCGACCGGCCGCTGGCCCCGCTCGGGGCGGGGGAGGCGGCGCAGGTCGCGGGTGCCGTGGGCGTGGTCGAGGGCGCCGACGACCATGAACGCAGCGGCCTTGAACGCGGCGTGGCCCAGCAGCAGCACCGACCCGGCGGCCACGGCGTCGGCGGTGCCGAGGCCGAACACCGCGACCATCATCCCGAGCTGGCTGACCGTGCCGAACGCGAGCAACAGCTTGAGGTCGGTCTGGCGCAGGGCTCGGAGACCGCCGACGACCATCGTCGTGAGCCCGATCGTCACCACCGCCGGCCGCCACCAGCCGACGGGCCCGGCGAACGCCGGGGCCAGGCGGGCGATCAGGTACACGCCGGCCTTCACCATCGTCGCCGAGTGCAGGTAGGCGCTGACGGGGGTCGGGGCGACCATCGCTCCGGGCAGCCAGCCGTGGAACGGCCACTGCGCCGACTTGGAGAACGCGCCGACGAGCACCAGCGCCAGGCCGACGGTCAGCGCGGTCGACGGCGCCGGCGGGTCGGCGATCAGGCCGCTCAGGCTGAACGTCTCGGCCTCGTGGCCGACGATCAGCAGGCCGGCGAGCATCGCCAGGCCGCCGGCGCCGGTGACCAGCAGCGCCTGGAGGGCGGCGGCTCGGGCCCGGGCGTCGGTGTGGTCGTTGCCGATCAGGAGGAACGACGTGATCGTCGTCAGCTCCCAGAAGCCGTACAGGATCAGGAGGTTGTCGGCCAGGACGAGCCCGACCATCGAGCCGGCGAACAGGCCGACCAGCCCGATCAGGCGACCCAGGCCCTCCTTGTTGGGCGGGAAGTAGGCGTTCGAGTACACGAACACCAGCACGCCGATCCCGGCGACGAGCAGCAGCATCAGGGCGCCGAAGCCGTCTGCTCGCAGGTCGAAGTCGAGGCCGAGGCGCGGCACCCACCGCACCGACTCGGTGATCGGCTCGCGGTCGAGGATGGTGCCGAACTCGGCGATCAGCCAGGCGAACGTGACGAGCGGGCCGAGGCCGGCGACGTAGACCGCCCGGCGGCCGAGACGTCGACCGAACAGGATCGCGATCGCTCCCGTGACCGCGTGGAGGGTGAGGAGGGCGGTCACCCGTCGTCGCCCTGGCCCGGTGCCCACCGCCGAGCGCGCCCACCGCGGCCCTGGCCTCTCATCGCAGGGGAGGTCAGTGTCACGGCGTCGGCCATCCTAGGGGACGGACCCCGCGCCACACGGGGTGGATCGCCGCCGGTGGGCGTCGCGGGTGGGTCCGGCCCGTGGCCGGGGCGACGGTCTCGACGTGGGCCCGACCGGTGGCCGGGACGGCGGCGCGAGGTGGGCCGGGCCGTGGGCGGAGGCGGCGGCGCGACGTGGGCCCGACCGGTGGGCGGGGCGACGGTCTCGACGTGGGCCGGGCCGTGGGCGGGGACGGCGGCGCGAGGTGGTACACCTGCGGGCATGGCCCCTGCTGCGAGTCCCGAGGAAGCCGTCCGCCGCTACCTGGAGTGGCTCGACGACCCCGCGTCGGTCGTCGACGCCGACGCGGTCGCCCGCGCCGAGTCGGCGGTGAGCGCCGCGCCCGATCCGTTGTCCCGGCTCCACGCTCTGGCCGATCTCGAGCACGCCCGCCGGGCCGACGGCGATGCAGTGACCGACGACTTCGTCGCCCACGCGCGCAGCTACGCCGAGGCCCACTCGATCCCGCTCGCCGCCTTCCGGGCCGCGGGGGTCCCCGACGAGGTGCTGGCCCGCTCCGGCTTCGACCTCGGCGGGGGACGCCGTGGCGGTCGGCGGGGCGGTGGCGCCGGTGGTCGCGGTTCGGGCGGCCGGGGCGCCGGTGGAGGGGGTGGACGGGCACCGCAGGTGTCGACCGAGGAGGTCGCCGCCGCCGTGCTCCGCCAGCCGAAGCAGTTCACGCTGGCCGACGTCGCCCGCGAGGCCGGGGGCGGCTCACCCCAGACGGTCCGCAAGGCGGTCGACGAGCTGATCGCCCAGGGCCGGGTGCGCAAGGTCGGGCCGAAGGCCGACCACCACGGCCGTGGCCGCGCCCCGATCGTCTACGAGCTGATCTGACCCGAGTCGTTCCGTTACATCTGGGGTCAGACCCCAGATGTAACGCCCCGCGGCGGGCGGAGCGTCGTCACCGGTCGATCGAGGTGAGTGCGGCGGCGCGCTGGCGGGCGCGCTCGGCGCGCGCCCGGGCGTCGCGGCGGCGGTCGATCCGCAGGATGATCAGCCCGCCGACCACCCCGGCGACCACGATCACCGCGGCCGACAGCAACGGCCGGATCGACCGGTCCTCGCAGCGGTCGATCCGGTGCTGCTCGTTGGGGTCGTCGGAGCTCTCCTGGGCCGCCATCCGCACGAGCGGCGGTCCGCAGTCGTAGTCGGCACCCAGTGTCTCGATCGAGGTGGGCGACAGCGCCGACCACGCCGCGATCAGCAGGGCCGCCGACATCACGATCGTGCCCAGCGGCCGCATCGGCCCGACCCTACGACCTCGGCCGCGCCTCCTGCGGAGGTGACGATCGTGCCGCCGACGAGCGGGTGGTCCGCACCGCGGCGACGACGAGCGCCACCGTCACGAGTGCGGCGACGATGGACAGCGAACGAGGTGAAAGCCACCACCCCGCCACCTGGGTATCGGTCATCGCGGCGAACGGTGACCGATCGGCGCCCCGGGACTGCCGGGCCTGGTGGGCCTGGAGGCCGATGAAGCCCAGTGCCCCGAGGGAGGCGGCCGCGGCCACGGCCGCTCCGCGCTCGACGCGTCGGCCGCTACGGCGCCGATCGGACATCAGGCCGCCGAGGAGGGGAAGACCAACGAGAAGCGGGAGTGCGTATCGCCCCTGCCAGGTGACCCCGGGCGATCGCAGTGCCCCGGTCACCGGCAGGAAGAACCCGGCGGCGAGGATGCCCAGCAACGCGACGCGCCACCGCGCGGAGGACCGGACGAAGCCCGTCGTGACGATCCCGGCGGCGAGGCCCAGCCACAGCGTCGCCGACCAAGCGGGCGCTCGGGCGGGGCTCGTCCCGCGCCAGCCGGTCCGCGCCACCGCCTCGTGCCATAGCGCCCCGGTTTGTGCGAGGGACCCCCGGACCCGCTGCAGCGGCGGGTCGAACGGTCCCGAGTCCTGGATGAGCGCCGACGGCGCGCCGACCGCGAGGACGTAGACGACCGCGGCGCCGAGGAGGGCCGCCGTGACGGCCAGTCCCGTTCGGACCCGCGGTTGGCGAAGGACTTCGAGCATCCGTCGTCGACCCGCGCCGAACGCCACGACGCCGAGGATGAACAGTGCGAACGCGGGACCGAGCGGGCGGGTCCAGGCGAGCAGGCTCGACGCCGTCACGAGCCGAACCACCGCGGCCGTCGAGACGGGTGAGGCGTCGGCGCCATCGTCGGTGGGGCCGCCGACGTCCCCGCCGAACACCTCGAACGCGGCGGCCCACGCCGCGATCGCCGCCGCCAGTTCGAGCCCGGAGGGGTTGACCGAGCCCGCGAGCGACATCGCGGCGGGTGGCCACGCCGCCAGCAGGCCCACCAGCGCCAGTGGACCCCCGCCGCTGCGGGTCAGCGACGTCCACGCGGCCGTGACGAGGGCGGCCGCCGCGGCCGCGGCCACCAGCCGCATCGCCACGAGGCCGGGGTCGGGCGGGAGCACCACCGACGGCAGGCCGACGATCAGGTAGAACACCGGCGGGTAGGTGCCGACGTAGGTCACGGTGTGGACGCGCGATCCCGAGGAACGCCCCGGACGGGGTTGGCACGTGATCGGCGCGCCGGACGCATCGCACGGTCCGAGGTCGGCGACGTAACCCCTCGGGACGGAGACCACCGTCGCGGGTACCCGCGCGCCCAGGGCGGTCCGCCATTGAACGGCGGTCGACAGGTCACCGCGGGCGACCGCCGCGGCCTTTACGACGTGGGCGGGCTCGTCCGCGACCCCGTAGGGGGCCGAAGCGAGGGCCCACGTACCGAGCACGACGAACGCGAGCAGGAACGTCGCCGGCCAGGAGGTGCGCCGACCGCCGGAGCCCGTCGACGACCCGACCGGACACGAGTGTTCCGCGGACGACGGCACACTCGTGCCCGGTTCGAGCGGCGGACGGCGGATCAGAACAGCGGGGCGGGATCGGGGGTGGCTTCGGGGTCGACCATGCAGGTGAACTCACCGACGTAGCCGTCGGTGGGGTCGCTGCCGACGGCGGTCAGCGTCGTGATCGTGCCCGAGCCTCCCTGGCCGAAGATCGAGTCCTGCTCGTTGGTGAGGCGGGTACCCGTGCGGGCGGCGTAGGCCCCGGTGGCCATCAGGTCGGCGGTGAGGTCCTCGTCGAAGAACGCCTGCCCGACGTGGGCGACGTGGCCGCCGGCGTAGGTGTCGGCGAGCGTCCCGCCCTCCAGCACCTGGAGGTGGATGTGCACCGTCCGGCCCTCGTACCAGCCGGGGAAGATGGTGGTGAAGGTGGCGACCCCGTCGACGTCGGTTAGCTGCACGCCCCGGAGGAAGCGCTCGTCGTTGGTGCCGCCGGCCTGGGTCGCGCCGAGGCTGTTGCCCTCGAAGCCGGAGTACTCGCCCCCGGCGTCGCAGTGCCACACGTCGACCGCGGCTCCCTCGAGCGGGGTGCAGTCGGGCAGGGCGAGCACCTTCACCCGGAACTCGAGCGGCACGCCGGGGCGGCCCTCGGTGATGTCGGCCCGGGCGAGGTGGCCGTCGAGGTGGTACGGCCCGGCCGTCAGCTCCGGCGACAGGACGCACGCCTCGGGCGGGATCGTCGTCGTGGTGCCTGCGGTGGTGCTGGCGGAGCTCGACGCGGTCGTCTCGCCGTCGGGCACGGTGGTGGTCGGGGACGCGCCGTCGTCGCCGCCGCACCCCGCCAGGACCAGCGCGGCCGCGGCTCCGACGATCACCTGGCGGCGCGACGGCAGGGGCACCCCGCCGTCGGCGGCGCGCCCCGGGTCGGAGGGGGAGGAGGGGTGGATCACGCGCCCATGATCCACCATCGCCGCCAGCCGACGAGCGACCGACGGTCACGGACCATCG
>JAAYBP010000220.1 GCA_012730075.1 Acidimicrobiales bacterium
CTCACCGCGGACGTCCGCGATCTGGGCGGCGACGAAGTCCCGGGTGGCGGGCTCGTCGACGTCGCGGGCCGGGAAGTACGACATCATCTCGCCGACCGCCTCCTCGTCTCCGATCACGTCGCTCAGCCCGTGGCAGAGGGCGGAACGGCTTCGCTCCGACAGGGCCATGACACTCCTCCTGCTGCTCGTCTGTCAACGGGGGAAGCGTCGGCCCCGACCCTACCGAGGGGGTGTGACGGCGAGGTGTGGGACCCGTCCGCCCGGCCGTGCGCGCGCCGGGGCGCGCCCGCTCGTACGCTCCCGTGCATGGCCGCCGATCCCGCCCCGCCCGAGGCCGGCCCCACGCCGGTCGCCGTGCCGCGGGGCGCGGTCGAGGTGGGTGCCGCCCTCGGGGGAGGGGTGTGGTGGGCCGAGCGCGTGTTCGAGGTCGCGGGCGGGTGGGCGCCCACCGCGGCCGAGGCGGCGGTACGGGTGCACCTCGCCGAGCTGTCGCGGGTCGTGGGTGAGCACGCCGTCGCCCTCCGCCGCCACCTGCCCCGCCCGACGGGCGTCGACCCCGATACGTGGGTGCGCGGGCGCGCCGGGGCCGACGACGTCGTCGCCGCGATCGCCGCCCCCACCGGGTCGCCCGAACGCCTCGCCGGCCTGCACCGGGCGCTGCTGCCGCGCCTCGTCGTCGCCTGGACCGCCCACCGCGACGGGGCCGCGCTCGCCGACCGGGGGATCGCCCGCAGCCTGGGCCACGCCGTCGCCGACCTCTCCGCCGCGGGCGTCGAGGGCGAGGCGCTCCTCCAGGCGTTGATCGGCACCGATCCCTCGCTGGCCCGCAGCGCGGCGACGGCGGCCGGGGAGGTCGAGGCCGCCCTGGTCGTCACCGGCGGTCTGCTGCCCGATCCGCCGGTCCGGATGCCCGGCGCGGCGCCCTGATCGCGCTTCGTGACGAGAGTCGCACGCATAGCCCTCAAGCGAACACGCTCGGTGACCGATCGGGGCCAGGTAGCGAGATCAGGGTCCGACCGCGGAAGGGGTTGACCGCTCCGTTATCCTCAAGGATCGGAACGACTCCGTCCGCCGGGGTGCTCAGGGGCCGTCGATCCCGGCGACTCACCCCGGCGACGATCTCGTTCCCATCCGCCGGGCCCAGCCCTGACCAGCAGAAGGATTGAGAACCTTGGCCAAGGAGCGCGTCGAGCGCGACGAGGAGGACCTGGTCCGCCTCTACCTCACCGACATCGGTCAGTACCCGCTGCTCACGAAGGACGACGAGGTCCGCCTCGCCCAGGCCATCGAGGCCGGGGCCGAGGCCCGCGCCCTGCTGGAGTCCGGCGAGAAGGTCACCCCGGCCAAGAAGCGCGAGCTGCGGCGGGTCGCCCGCGACGGGGAGCAGGCCGAGCGCACCTTCGTCCAGTCGAACCTGCGGCTCGTCGTGTCGATCGCCAAGAAGTACCAGGCGTCGGGTCTTCCCCTCCTCGACCTGATCCAGGAGGGCAACCTCGGCCTGATGCACGCCGTCGAGAAGTTCGACTGGCGCAAGGGCTTCAAGTTCTCCACCTACGCCACCTGGTGGATCCGCCAGGCGATCACCCGCGGCATCGCCAACACCGGCCGCACGATCCGCCTCCCCGTCCACGCCGGCGACACGCTGGCCCGCCTCCAGAAGGCCCGGGCCCGCCTCGAGCTCAAGCTGGGTCGGCCCGCCACCCTCGCCGAGCTGTCGGCCGAGGTCGAGATGCCCGAGGACAAGGTCACCGAGGCCCTGCGCTTCGCGGCCGAGCCGCTC
>JAAYBP010000221.1 GCA_012730075.1 Acidimicrobiales bacterium
AGGACGGCCTCCAGCTCGACCCGGGTGAGGCCGTCGAGCAGGCCGCGCGTGACGACCAGCGCGCTCTCGTCGGCGTTGCGGGCCACCGCTAGGACGTTCGGCGACGGGTCCTCGACCACCCACAGGCTCGGCTCGGGCACCCCCATGGCGACCCGGAGACCGTCGACCAGGTTGTGCAGGCGGGGCTCGTCGTCGGCGCCGACCGGCCGGGCTCCGGTCGCGGCCAGCGCGACGGACGCCGAGCCCCGGCCGACGAGCCGCACCGCGGCGGCTCCGAGCGCGAGGGCCACCAGCACGGCGACGAGGACGGCGACGACGCTTCGCAGGAGCAGCGCCGCCGGCAGCACGAGGACGACGAGCGCGACCGTCGCGACCGCCACGCCGGACGCGGCGACCAGCCGGCCCTGGAGCTCGGGCCCGGCGCTCAGAACTCGACCTTGACCGGGCCGCGGGCGTCGCCCTCGGCCTGGAAGTACTGCCGCTCGCCGTAGCCCGCGGCGCGTGCGATGAACACGGCCGGGAACGTCTCGATCTTGGTGTTGTACTCCTTGACCGAGTCGTTGTAGTACTGCCGCGCGTAGGCGATGCGGTCCTCGGTCTGGGTCAGCTCCTGCTGGAGCGCCAGGAAGTTCTGGTTCGCCTTCAGGTCGGGATAGGCCTCCGACAGAGCGAACACGTTCGCCAGCGCCCCGCTGACCGCCTGCTCGGCGGTGGCCTTGTCCTTCGGGTCGTGGGCGGCGACGGCCCGGTTGCGGGCCTCGATCACCCGCTCGAGCGTCGCCTGCTCGTGCGAGGCGTAGCCCTTGACCGTCTCGACCAGGTTCGGGATCAGGTCGTGGCGCCGGTTGAGCTGCACCTCGATCTGGGCCCAGGCCGACTCGACCCGGTTCTTCAGCCGGACCAGCCCGTTGTACGTCCCGATCGCGACCGCGCCGATCACCACGATCAGTGCGATCGCCACGATGAGGATGAAGGTTCCCACGAGCCCGTCTCCGGTCGTCGCCCGATTCTCGGCGGCGAGCCTAACGCCCCCGCGGCCCGCGGCCCGCGTCCCCGGGTCACGTCGGTCCGGCGTCCGTCCATGCCGTCCCCAGGCTCGTCGGCGCGTCAGCCGATCCCGCGGGCCGGGCGAGTCAGCGGGGTGCCCCGTCAGCGCGTCAGCGGGCGGCGCGGGCGTAGAGCTCGAGGTAGCGCGACGCCAGCCTCGTCATCGAGAACTCCTCGGCGCGCTCCCGTCCGGATCGGACCAGCTCCGAGCGGCGGTCGGCGTCGGCGAGCACCTCGGTGAGGGCGGCCGCGAGGCGGTCGGCGTCGCCCGGTGGGGTCAGCACCGCGTCCAGGTCGGGGCGGGCCACCCGGCGGTAGCCGGGGAGGTCGCTGGCGACGATCGGGGTTCCGGCCGCCATCGCCTCCAGCAGGACGACGCCGAACGACTCACCGCGCAGCGACGGCGCGCAGTACGCGGTGGCGGCGCGGAGGCGCGACGCCTTCTCGGCGTCGGAGATCCGTCCGAGCCACTCGACGCGGGGATCGCCCGAGGTCCGGCGGCGGAGGGCGGGGGTGTCCGGTCCGTCACCCGCGACCCAGACCCGGACGTCACGGCTCATGCGGGCGAGAGCGTCGAGGAGCACGTCGAGCCCCTTGCGCTCCTCGTGGCGTCCGATGAAGAGCACCGTCGGCGTGTCGTCCTCGACCGGCGTCGGCTCGGCCTCGGCGAAGAACGGGATCTCGATGCCGTTGAAGACCTTCTCGTAGGTGCCGCCGAGGTAGCTCCGGGCCAGCGCCTCGGCGTCATCGGACACCGCGGCGCGGACGTCGAGCCGACCGGCCAGCTTCCGCACGAGCGGCCGCAGCGACCGGTAGGCGCCCGACACCCCGGCGGCGTGGAACGTGCCGACGAGGGGCGCGGGCTTGACGACCAGCATCGTCATGCACGCCCCGGGCCCGAGCGGCTCGTGGAGGTTGAGGACGTCGAAGTCCTCGTCGCGGGCGGCGCGGATCGCCCGGAGCTGGGCGGGCAGATCGGGGGCGAGCGGGGCGACCGAGCCGTTGGCGGCGGTCGGGATGCTGTTGCCGAGGGGGGTGACGCCCGCGTCGGGCGGCGGGCCGTCGCAGGGGGCGAGGACGCGGGTCGGATGGCCGAGCGCCCGCAGCGCCCGCGCCAGCCCGAGCACCTGGGCCTGGACCCCGCCGGGGATCGTCAGGCTGTA
>JAAYBP010000022.1 GCA_012730075.1 Acidimicrobiales bacterium
GCCGTCGACTACGACGAGGGCATCGCCGCGGCCCGCGAGTCGCTCGACTCGGGAGCGGCGGCCGCCGCGCTCGACCGGCTGGTCGCGGTCTCGGTCGAGGCGCGCACCGACGGCCTGTAGTCCGGACCCCCGACCGTCCGGACCGTCGGGGATGACCGATCCCGGCGGGGCTCAGCCGCCCGCTGCGTAGGGGCTCGCCCGGCGGACGCCGCCGGCCTCCTCGACGCGCGCCACCTCGTGGCGCGCGGCCTCCAGGGCGTCGAGGCGCTCGGCGAGGGCACCGATGGCGTCCTGGCCGCCGACCGTGGTGAGGTCGGCCCGGCTCTGCACGGCGAGCACCGACATCTGCGACGCCGCCCGCTCGACGGTCTGGACCCGGTCGGCGAGGGCCTGGAGGTGGGGGCGCCGGGCGGCGCGGGGCAGCCGGGCGACCATCACCACGTCGGCGTCGAGGGCGACCGCCTCGCGCTCGAGGTCGGCCGCCAGCTCGGGCAGGGGCGACGACGGGCCGCCTCGGGTCGCGGCGTGACGGGCGACGGTGACCGCGGCGCGGAGGCGGCGGTGCAGGCGGGCCGCCGCGTCCGGGCGGCTGACCCACGACGCGGGGGCCGGGCTGCGGACGTCGGGGCTGACCCGGTTGCGCCGGTGCAGGTTGCGCCGGACGAGCAGCCCGCCGACCAGCACCGCCAGCAGCGGCAGCACCACGAACACCACGAGGATCACGAGCAGTACGAGGACGAGGTCCACGCCGAGAAGGCTACCGGTGCCCCCGGCGCGAGTCCCCCCGCCCCCGCAGGTCGGGCAGGCGGGGCCAGCGCTCGGCGAGGCCGCCGGTGCTCTCGACCACGCGCACCCGCCCGGCCGCCCCGTCGAGCCACGACGCCACCACGCCCAGCTCGGCGATGACCGCGTCGGACGGGAGCGTGTCGGTCGCCCCGTCGTCGGGTGGCGGCGGGACGCCCTCGACGAGGTCGAGCGCCCGGACCTGGCCGCCGGGCCCCCAGGCCTCGGTGAGGCGCCCGCCGTCGAGCACCGCGCCCGAGCCGTCGGGCAGGCGCAGCTCGGTGCGACCGCTGGCCCGCAGGGCGTCGACCCGCCGGCGGCGGCGCAGCACGTCGACGAGGGCGGCGGCCCGGTCGCGCACGTCGGCCGCCTCCTCGAAGCGTTCGGCCGCGGCGAGCTCGTCCATGCGGCGCGTCAGCGGCGATAGCAGCAGGTCGACCCGGTGGGTCCAGCCGTCGCGCACGAGGGCTACGACCCGCCCGTACTCGTCGGGGTCGAGGTCGCCCGCGCAGGGGCACAGCGCCCGGCCCATCTGAGCGACGGCGCAGGGGGCCGACCGCCGTCCGGGGGCGCCGGTGCAGCGGCGGATCGGAACGGCGGTCTGGATCGCCTCGACCGCCCGCGTCGCGCTGCGGTGGTTGGCGAACGGGCCGAGGTGGTCGCCGCCGTCGGCTCGCACCGTGCGCACGACCGACAGCCGGGGGAACCGCTCGGATGTGAGCTTGATCCACGCCTGCTTCGGGCGGGCTCGTCCCTGGCGGTTGAACCTCGGGTCGAGGGCCCGGATCAGCCGCAGCTCGAGCACGGCGGCCTCGAGCGTGTGCGAGCAGACGATCGTGTCGACCGACTCGGTCTCGCGGAGGAGCTGGCCGACCTTCCGGCGCTCGTCACCCGAGAAGTACGACCGCACCCGGGCCCGCAGGTCGGTGGCCTTGCCGACGTAGAGGACCCGGCCTCCGCGGTCGCGGAAGCGGTAGACGCCCGGGGCGCGGGGCAGCCGCTCGGTGAGCTTGAGCTTCCGGGCCTGGGGGTGGCCGGCCATGGTCGGCAGCGCGAGCAGGTCGTCGAGGCCGAGCACGCCGAGTCCGGCGGCCCGCTCGAGCAGGACGTGGAGCAGATCCGCGGTGGCGAGGGCGTCGTCGAGCGCCCGGTGGCTGGGCCGGTGGTCGAGGCGCAGGGCGCGGGCGAGCGTGCCGAGGCGGCAGTCGGGCACCTCGTCGCGGACGAGCCGGCGGGCCAGGGCGCAGGTGTCGACCGACGGGTTGTCGAACCTCCGGTAGCCGTGGGCCTCGAGGGCGGCGTTCAGGAACCCGAGGTCGTAGCGGACGTTGTGACCGACGATCACCGCGTCGCCGACGAACTCGACCAGGGACGCGAGGACCGGGCCGACGCGGGGGGCGGGGACGACCATGGCGTCGGTGATGCCCGTGAGCACCGTGATCTGGGCCGGGATGGCGACGCCGGGGTTGACCAGCGTCTGGAACGTGCCCTGCGACTCGCCGCCGCGGACCCGGATCGCGCCGACCTCGGTGATGCCGCCGTCCGCGGCGCGCCCACCGGTGGTCTCGATGTCGAGCACGCAGAACGTGACGTCGTGCAGCGGGGTGCCCAGGTCGTCGAAGCTGGCCTGACCGGTGCGGGTGAGGGCGGCGGACACGCCGGCGACGGTAGGGGTACAGGTGTTCGCTGTCAACGGGGACGGTCGACGGGATCCCCTCGACGGGCGGCCGCGAGGAACGGTCCCCGGGGACCGCGACGCGCGGTCGGGCGGCGGCGGTGCCGTACGATCGTCCCCGTGCCCGACGTGACCACCACGCCCGCCGTCCGGTACCGCTGCACCTCGTGCGGCAACCTCACCCGGTTCGACGTCACGGCCAGCCGCCGCACCCGGTCGTTCCACCACTACACGGTCGGCGGGGAGCTGACCGTCGAGCGCACCGAGGTCCTCGCCGAGGAGGTCGAGCGGGTCGAGTGCAGCTGGTGCGGGCCGCCGGGCGTCGTCGAGACGGTCCCGGTCGCCTAGACCGCGCCGGCCGGTGGACGCGCCCGAACCCGCACCGGCCCCCCGTCCGCTGATCGGTCGCGGCCCGGAGCTGGCCGCGGCGGCCGCCGCCCTCGACGCCCCCGGTGGGCGCGGGGTGCTACTCGCCGGACCGATCGGCGTCGGCAAGTCGCGGTTGGCGTCGGAGATCGGCGCCCAGCGGGCCGACGCCGGCACCGCGGTCGTCCGGGCGGTCGCCACCGTCGCCACGTCGTCGATCCCGCTCGGCGCCCTCGCCGCGGTCGGCCAGCTCAGCCTCCGGCTGGGCGACCGGCGCGGCACCGTCGTCGACCGGGTGGTCGGCGAGCTGGCGTCGCTCGCCGACGGGCGCCCACTGCTCCTGGTCGTCGACGACGTCGACCGGCTCGACCCGCAGTCCCACCAGGTCGCCGACGCGCTGGCCGAGCGGGGCGTGGGCCGGGTGCTCGGCACGATCCGCACCCCGGCCGAGGCGCCGACCGCGCCGTGGAGCGCGCCGGGCGTCGTGCGCATCGAGATGGGCGACCTCGACGACGCCGCGGTCACCGAGGTGCTGACCTCGGTGCTGGGCGGCCCGGTGGCGGGCGAGACGGTGCGCCGCCTGGTCGCCGCGACCAACGGCAACCCGCTGCTGCTCAACGAGGCGGTGGCCGTGGCGCGCCACGACGGCTCGCTCCAGCGCGTCGACGGAATCTGGACGATCACCGAGGTCTCCGGCGCGCTCGGCCAGCTCGGCGACCTCGTCGACGACCGGTTGCGGCACCTCGCCCCCGACGGCCGCGACGCCGTCGAGCTGATCGCGGTGGCCGAGGTCCTGCCGCGTCACCTGGCCCAGGCCCTGGTCGAGCCCCGGGTCCTCGCCGAGCTCGAGCGCACCGGCCTGGTGGTGGTGGAGGCGGTCCTGGGGGAGATGGTCGTCCGCCCGTCGCACCCGTTCTACGGCGAGGCGGTGCGGGCCGGGCTGGGCCCGATCGCCCGCCGCCACCACGCCCGCCGCCTCGCCGACGCCGCGGCTTCCGGCGAGCAGGGCTCGATCGACGTGATGAGGGTCGTCGCCTGGCGGTCCGACGCGGGCGGCCGCGTCGAGCACCGGCTTCTCGCACGGGCCGCCCGCGAGGCGCGTCGGCGCTCGGAGTTCGACCGGGCCGAGGACCTGGCCGCCCGGGCGGTCGAGTCCGGGGGCGGGCCGCCGGCGCTGCTGCTGCTCGGCGAGATCCAGAACGCGGTCGGACGCTTCGCGGAGGCCGACGTCACCTTCTCGCGGGTCGTCGACCCGCTGGTGGTCGAGGGTGAGCTCCCCGACGACGAGGCCGCCGCGAGCGTCGTGGCCCTGTCGGCGTTGGCCCTCGGCTTCAACCGGGCGTGGGGCCTGGGCCGCAGCCGCGACGCCCGCGATCTGATGCTCCGCGCGGCCGACGCCCTCGCCCGCTCGCCGGTCGGCGACCGCGACGAGGTGGTCGAGCGGAGCGTCGAGCTGCGGGCCGACGCCGCGACCTCGGCCGCCTTCTTCGGCGACCCGGGTCGTGCCGCCGACGAGGCGGCCGCGCTCCTGGCGTCGCCGGTCGCCCCGCGGGTCACGGGGCGGGCCGAGTTCGCCATGGCGGCGGGGCTGCTCGGCTCGGGCCGGCCGGCGGCGGCGGTGGCCCACTCCGACGCCGGGCTGGCCGCCCTCACCGCGGTGCCCGAGGGCTTCGGCAAGGCCGCCTTCACCATGAACCTGCTGCTGACGCGCATCATGGGCCTCGCCGAGGCGGGCCGCATCGCCGAGGCGCAGGCGGCCGCCGAGGAGACCTACGAGCGATCGGTCGGCGTGGCCCTCGTCACCGGCCAGGCGGTGGCCTCGTGGGCGCGCGGCCGGGTCGAGCTCATCGCGGGACGCCCCGACGAGGCCGAGCGCTGGCTGCGCGAGGCCCGGGCCCTCGAGCGCGAGCTCCAGACGCGGGGCCGGCGGCGGTGGGCGCTGATCGGCCTCGGCCTGGCCCACGCCGCGCGCGGCCGCTGGGAGGCGGCGGCCGACCTGCTCGGGGTGATCGAGCGCCTCGACGCCGACCACCCCGTCGACGACCGATGGCTCCACGCCGACGAGCAGCGCCTGCGGGCCGCGCTCCTCGCCTCGCGCGGCGAGCTGACCGCCGCCGAGCGCCTGCTGGTCGAATCCGCGGCGCGGGCTCGTGACGACGGGGCGATCGCCGCCGCCGTCGCCCTCTGGCACGAGTTGGTGCTGACGTCGGTGTCGCGCCGGGCCGCCACCGACGCGGCGACCCGGCTGGTCGAGGCGGAGGGATCGGTCGACGGCGCCCTGCACGAGGCCCGCGTCGCCGACGCGGCGGCGGTCCTCGAACGGTGCTCGGACCGGCGCCTCGACGTCGCCCAGGGCCTGGCGGACGTCGGCGCCCGCGCCCTCGCCGTCCACATCGCCCGGGCGGTGTCGGTCGACGCCCTGCGCGCCGGCGACCGGGCGGTCGTCCGCCGGGCCCGCACGCTCTCGGGGGTGGCCGGCACCGGCGGCGACGGCGACGGCCTGGCGCCCGACGACCGCCTCGGCGCCCTCAGCCCCCGTCAGCGCGAGGTCGTGCTCCTCGCGGCGGCGGGCCACCGCAACCAGGAGATCGCGGAGCACCTCGGCATCACCACGCGCACGGTCGAGAACCACCTGCACCGGGCGTACCTCGAGCTCGGCGTCGACGGCCGCAAGGGCCTCGCCTCCCTCCGTCCCGGCCCCGGCTAGCGGGTCCGCCGCTCCAGACGGCCGGAGTCGGAGGCCGCGTACACGCGTCAGGCCAGTCTGGGGGAGGGGTCGCACGACATCGCCACCGACCGATACCCCCGGTGCCAAGGTGTAGGGCGTCGCTCAGATCCCCACCGCTCCCGGGTCTAGTCGAACTCGGTAGGAAACTGACTCGGTGGTCAGGTCGACATCCGTCACCTGCACCAGGACGCAGGTCGCAGGCACTCTGACCCCGGCGACGCGCCCCCGCGGGGCGCTAGTCGGTGCAGCGCACGTCGTCGGGGACGACCAGGTCCACGAGGTACGGCGTGGCCGCGCCGTCGACGCAGGCGGAGGTGCCGCGGTAGATCGTGTGCTCGTCGCCCTCGTAGGTGATCAGCCGGGAGTCGACCACCACCCGCTGGGCCTCGACCGCCTGCTCGTAGGGGGTCGCCGGGTCGTTGGTCGTGCCGATCAGCACGACCGGCGGGGCCTCGGTGACCGACCCGGCGGGCATCGGCTCCAGGGGCTCGATCGCCGGGTCGAAGCCCCAGCAGCCCGGCGTGCCGACCGCGAACCACGCCCCCCAGAACGGCAGTTCCTCGGACCAGTCGTCGATCAGGTCGGTGTCGCCCTCGGGTTGTTCGGCCCGCTCGACCTGGTCGGCGCAGCGGATCGCGACGCGGGCGTCGACCGAGTCGTCCCACGTGCCGTCGGGGGCCCGCCCGAGGTAGGAGTCGCGCAGCGACAGCAGGGTCACGCCGGACGCGGGATCGTCCATCAGCTCGGCCAGACCCCGGTCGAGGGTCGGCCACGCCGCCTCGCTGTAGAGCGACGCCACGATCGCGACGTAGAGCTCCCCGACGCCGAGCGTGCCCTCCCGCACCGTCGGGTCGTCGCCGATCACGTACGACGCCGGGACCCGGATGTGCTCCACCTCGTCGACCAGGTCGAGCAGGGCGGCCTTCGGGTCGTCGCCGAGCGGGCACGACGGGCGGGCCGGGCAGTCGGCCAGGTACGAGTCGAGCGTGCGCTCGAAGCCCCGGGCCTGGGTGAGCGTGTCGGCCACCGGCTCGACACCCGGGATCGTCACCGCGTCGAGCACCATCGCCCGGACGCGGGTCGGGAACGTCCGCAGGTACTCCAGGCCGATCGTCGTCCCGTAGCTGTAGCCGAGGTAGGTCAGCCCGTCGTCGCCGAGGAGCTGGCGCAGGGCCTCCAGGTCGCGGACCGTCGCCCGGGTGCCGACCAGGTCGAGCAGCGGCCCCGCCGCCTCCTCGCACCGGTCGAGCGACGTCTCGGCCTGTTCGCGGATGTCGTCGATGTCGGACTGCGAGTCCGGTGTCGGGTCGAGGTCCGGCTCCAGCCACTGCTCCTCGGTGGTGCACTCGATGGCGGAGGACCCACCGGTGCCGCGGGGATCCCACGACACGACGTCGAACGCGTCGGTCAGGCCGTCGGGGATGCCGCCGACCACGAAGCTCCGCAGGAACTCGACCCCCGACACGCCCGGCCCACCCGGGTTGACCAGCAGCGAGCCGGTCGGCTCCCCGTTCGCCGGGCGCCGGATCACCGACAGGTCGAGCGTGTCACCGTCGGGATCGGCCCAGTCGCGGGGAACCGTGGCGGTCGCGCACTCCAGGCCGTCGCCGCAGTCGGACCAGGCCGACAGCGACGCGTGGTCGCCGGGCCGGTCGTCGTCGGGCGCGGGGGAGGAGTCGCCGGCGCCCCCGGGCTCATCGGTCGGCGACCGCCCGTCGACGGGTCCCTTCACCACCGCGCTCGGCTCGGGGCCGGCGCAGGCGCCGAGGAGGAGGACGACGAAGAGGGCGACCCACGAGCGGGAGGGTGGACGGCGGCTCACCGCCCGATCGTGGCAGGTCGGAGCCTCGCGACCCCGTCACCGGCCCGTTACTAGACCGGGCGGTCAAGTGGGCCCTACCGTGACCGGCGTCCGCCACCGACCGAGGGACCCGCCGTGTACCAGTGGAGCGAAGAGCACGAGATGGTGAGGGGCGCGGTGCGCCAGTTCATCGACAAGGAGATCCGCCCCCGGATCGACGAGTTCGAGCACGGCGACACCCCGCCCTACGACGTGCTGCGCAAGCTGTTCCGCGACTTCGGGATGGACGCCGCCGCCCGCGACCGCTTCGCCAAGCAGATCGAGTTCGAGAAGCAGGTCGCCGCCGCCGTCGAGGCCGGCGAGACCCCGCCGGAGAAGCCCAAGCGCGACGGCGACGGCGGGGCCTCCTCGCTCACGCTCATCCCCATCATCGAGCTGTGCCGCGTCTGCCCCGGCATGGTCACCGCCATGGGCGTCTCGATGGGCCTCACGTCCGCCGCCATCTCCTCCAAGGGCACGATCGCCCAGAAGGAGCGCTGGGTCCCCGAGCTGCTCACCCTCGAGAAGATCGGCGCCTGGGCGATCACCGAGCCCGGCTCCGGCAGCGACGCGTTCGGGTCGATGCGCTCCACCGCCCGCCGCGACGGCGACGAGTACGTCCTCAACGGGTCCAAGACGTTCATCACGAACGGCCCCTACGCCGACACGATCGTGTTCATCTGCAAGCTCGACGAGGGCAACGACCCCGCCGACCGCAAGATCCTCTCCTTCGTCCTCGACTCCGGCACGCCCGGCCTCGAGCAGTCCAAGCCGCTCCGCAAGATGGGCATGCACTCGTCGCCCACCGGCGAGCTGTTCCTCGACGACGTGCGCGTCGGCATCGACCGCCTCGTCGGCGAGACCGAGGACGTCCCCTCCGGCGGCCGCGAGGGCGCCAAGGCCACGTTCATGCAGGAGCGCTCCGGCGTCGCCGCCATGGCCCTCGGGATCATCGAGGAGTGCCTGGACCTATCGGTCGCCTACGCCAAGGACCGCGTCCAGTTCGGCCAGCCGATCGGCGACTTCCAGCTCATCCAGGACAAGCTCGCCCGCATGGAGGTCGCCCGCCTCAACGTCGAGAACCTCGTGTTCCGCACGATCGAGATGTCCGCCGCCGGCCGGGCCATGACCCTCGCCGAGGCATCGGCCATGAAGCTGTACTCCGCCCGTGCCGCCACCGAGGTCGCCCTCGAGGCCGTCCAGCTCTTCGGCGGCAACGGCTACATGAGCGAGTTCCGCGTCGAGCAGCTCGCACGCGACGCCAAGGTGCTTCAGATCTACGCCGGAACCGACGAGATCCAGATCACCCACATCGCCAAGGACCTGTTGCGTCGCTAGTCGCCGGGGGCAGGCGCCGTCGGTTCCTGCTTCGATCTGCTTCGCAGCCGTGCTGGTCGGGTCGGCCTCGCTGCGCTCGGCCTCCGGTGCCGGAACCGACGAGATCCAGATCACCCACATCGCCAAGGACCTCCTCCGCCGCTAGTCGCCGGGCGCAGGCGCCGTCGGTTCCCGCTTCGATCTGCTTCGCAGCGCTTCGAAGCCGTTCTGACGCATTGCACGGACACATCTGTCCGATGGCTGCGTCAGAACGGATCTGCCCGGCGGTGGTCGCCGGTCTGACGCGGTGGGCGGACAGGACTGTCCGGTGGTGGCGTCAGAACGGATCCCCATCGCCCGCGCTCCTGGCACCTCTCGCGCGCTGGTCGGGGGCGGTGCTCCAGGCGAGGGCGCCGGTGGCGGCGACGAGCACGACCGGAACGACCAGGGCCAGGTGCAGGGTCGTCGCCTGGGCGATGCCTCCGATCAGTGCCGGGCCGACCAGGTAGGCGCCGTACCCGACCGTCGTCGCCACCGCGATGCCGTGCTCACCCCGCAGGCGGCCGGCCGTGGCGAACGCCAACGGCACCGCCGGGGCGAGCCCCGCGCCCACGAGGAACAGCAGCGGCGGCACCAGCCCCGGTGGCCGGACCAGCAGGGCGGCCACCAGGGCGACGGTCGCCATCGCGGCGCCGCGCCGGAGCAGGACGACCGACCCCCACCGGGCGGCGAGCCCGTCGCCGAGCAGGCGCCCCACCAGGCCGCCGGCCGACACCCCGGTCACGGCGAGCGCGCCCATCACCTCGGGCCCGTCGAGCGACTCGCGCACGAGGACGCCCGACCAGTCGAGCAGCGCCCCCTCGGCGAGGAACACGCACCCGCCGATCGCCGCCAGGGCGGCCAGCCGGGGTCCGGGCCCGATCCGTCGGGCACCGGCCGCCGAGGCCCCCGCCGCGTCGGCACCGGCCGCCGCGGCACCGGTCGCCATGGCACCGGTCGCGTCATCGCCATCGTCGTCGCCGCCTGGCGCGATCACCCCGTCGGGAACGTCGCGGCCCAACGCCAGACCGGCCGCGAGGGCCACCCCGCCCACGACGGTCAGGTGCACGGCCGTCGACACGCCGGCCGCCACCGCGAGGCTGCCGGCCGCCGCCCCCGCCAGGACCCCGGCGCTCCAACCGGCGTGGAGTCCGCTCAGCAGCGGGACGCCGGCCGCGTGCTCCAACTGGACCCCAGCCCCGTTCATCGACACGTCGAGGAGGCCGACGGCCAGGCCGAGCGCGGCGAACGCGGCGGTCAGGCCCGCCCACGACGAGGCCTGCCCCGGCAGCACCAGGAGCAACCCGACCAGCACCCACCCGACCCGCACCGACCGTCGCGACCCGACCCGGCGCACGACGACCCCGCCGCCGAGCGCGCCGACGACCGCCCCGATCGACAGACCGAGGAGCGTCGTACCGAGGCTGCCCTCGTCCAGGGCGAGCCCCGCCTTGATGTCGGGGATCCGCGCCCCCCAGGTGCCGGCGGCCAGACCGAGCGACGCGAACGCCGCGAGCACCGCCCGGTAGGCCGGGGTGCGACGGACCGGCGGGGCGGCGGTCGCGGTCACCGCCGGACGATACCGACGTGGCCGCGGTCGTCGTCCTCTCCTACGATCTGACCCCGCCGGCGGGCGGCGGCCGGACTGCGATCAGGGAGGGCCATGGGCCACCTCTCGCCCCACCGACACGGGGGCGCCGGACGACCCGACGGGATGCGGCGGCACCGACCGTCATCGCCCGGGCGTCCACGGGTCCTGACGGGTGTGAGCAGACCGTCCCGCGCCACCGGAGCCCCTCCCGGCGTCGACATCGTCCTCGGCCGTTGGCGCGTCGAGGGGTCCGAACGGTTCCGGATGCCCGTGGTGCTGTGGGACGTGCCGCCGTGCCGGGCGCTCGCTGAGGCGGTGCTCGGCGGTCGTGAGGTGATCCCGGCCGTGCGACGCCTCGTCGACCACCGGGCCCGGTCGGGGTTCACGTTCGACGAGACCGTCGGCGACATCGATCTGCTCGCCGGGCTCCACCCCGACGGCCGCGTGCTCGACCGGTTCCACGTCGGCCTCACCGTCCACGAGGCCTACCAGCGGGCCGAGCCGACCTGGTGGGAGGACGGGTTGACCGGCCTGCCGTGCTCGCCGCACCTCGCCCTCCGCCTCCGCGAGTGCCATCGCTCCGCCGCCCACCTCGGCCTGCGTTTGCCCGAGGCGTACGGGCTCCTGTGCGTACGACTGCCGGCGGCGTCGTCGATCGCCGAGGCCACTGTCAACGCGGTCACGGCCGCCGACGAACTGCGCCGGGCGTTCCCGGCGGGGGAGACGGTCGTGGTGCTGAGCGCCCGGGTGTTCGCGGTGCTGGCGGCGACCGCGAGCCTCCCGGGCGAGCTCGGCGGGCTGCCGGCGGGCACCGAGACGTGGATCGAGCACCTGCCCGACACCGAGGCCGGCCTCGACCGGATGATCGACGAGCTGGAGCTCGGATGACCCCACCGGGGGAGGGCTCCACGATGCCGGTCGCGTCGGACGCCCAGCTCCTCGCGCGCGCCCGGAGCGGGGAGACCGACGCGTACTTCGAGCTGTGGGGCCGCCACGAGGAGTTCGCCCGGCGCACCGCGGGGTTCCTCACCCGCAACCCGCACGACCGGGACGATCTCGTCGCGGCCGCACGGGACCGGATCTGGACGGCGATCGGCAACGGGCACGGCCCGACCCTCGCGTTCCGCTCGTATCTCGCCACGACGCTCCGCAACACCGCCACGACCCACTACCGGGGTGCGCCGGTCCCCATCGCGGAGCCGGTCGCGACCGACGCCGCCGCCCCGCCCGGACCCGACGTCGAGGCCGAGGTCGTCATGCGATCGGCGTTCGAGAGCCTGAGCCCCCGGCACCAGGAGGTCCTGACGCTCACCGAGGTCAGCGGGCTCGCGCCCGCCGACGTCGCCGACCACCTCGGCCTGTCGCCCAACGCGGTCGCCCAGCTCGCCCACCGGGCCCGACGGGCGCTCCGCTACGCCTGGATCGACGCTCACATGGCGTCGACGGCGGGGGCCGATCCCGCCTGCCGCAAGGTGCGGCACCTGATCCGGCGGCTCGTCGCCGGCGACGCCACGTCGGCCGAGGAGGCGACGGTCGACGAGCACGTCGAGGACTGCGACCGGTGCCGGGCCGCGTACCTCGGCGCGCTCGACTCGGGGTTCCGGCGCTCGGCGCTGACGCTGGCCGTGCTCGGCATCGGCCTCGACGGGTGGGTCGCGGCCGGCACCGTCGGTTCGGCCGGATCCGGTGCGGGCGCGCTCGGTGCGCGCCCCGACGCCTCCTCCGGAGCGGGGGCCGGGAGCGGCGCCGGGTCGGGCGCGGCGCGGCCCGCGCGTCTGGCGCGGGCGGGCGGCGCCGGCCCGGCCGCCGCCGCCCTCGCCGCGGCGGTGGCGGTCGCGCTCGTCGTGGCCTCCGCCCTGGCCTGGCCCCGCGGTGGCGACGACGAGTCGGCGGGCGACCGCGATCGCGATGGGGTGCCCTCGGCCGACACGGGCGCGGGGCCGGACTCGGACTCGGATCCGGGATCGGGTTCGTCGGCGGCCGGCCCGAACGTCGACGGCGAGGCTCCGCCCTACCCGTCCACCACCTCGGGCTCTCCGTCGTCGACCACGTCGCCCGACCGGGGACGCGTCGGCGGTCCCACGACGACCGGCGACGACGATCCGACCTCAACGTCGGATGCCCCGGCGACCACCAGCCCGACGACCGGCCCCACGGGCGTCACGACCACCACCACGACCGGCACGACCCCCACGACCGGCACGACCACGACGACCGCGCCGGAGCCACCGCCGATCCCGGCCCGGGCCGGTTCGTTCGCCCGGGTCGAGACCTTGACCGGCCGCATGGACGTGGTGGTGGCGGCCGCCGCCTTCGCCGGCAACGGCGGCCTCCTGACGCGCTGCCTGCCGCCGACGACCGATTCGGTGACGCTCCGGATCGCCTACCCGGTCGTCCCGACGGCCACGAGCCAGGTGCTGACCTGGAGCGGTGTCGGCGATCCGGACGGCACGATCACGGTCAACGGGGAGCCGGTCACCGGCGCTGCGCTCGACGACACCACCGTCGTCCCGTTCGGCTACCGGTTCTGGCAGTACACCGCCGAGGTGCCCCGCGCGCCGGACGACACCTATGTCGTCGCCGGGCTCTCCACCGACCACCTCCCGCCGTACTGCCCCAGCGCGGTGGTCGGCGGCGCCACCCTGACGTCGTTCTACGAGCATCCGTCCCTGCCCGAGCGGGTGGTGTCGTTCGCCGGTGGGCTGGTGCCCGTCGCCGGCGACGTCGCTTCCTCGGCGTGGTTCGATCCCAGCCCCACGGGCACCGCCCGTCGGTTGATCGTCACCGCGCTGGAAGGCGACGCCGACGTGTCGGCGGGCGAGTCGGTGCGCTGGGGCGACGACGTCGTGCCCGGTACCGCCGGCCTGTTCGACCGGCCCTTCACCGTCGGTCGCTTCGACCTGCTGCGCTCACCCGCGGCGACCGTGGGGCTCACCACCGGCGCCGGCGATCTCGTCGTCGCCACCTCGATCATCGTCGTCGCCGACCGCTGACCGCTGACCGCCCGAACCGACGCGGCCGACCTCGCGAGGGCTGGTTGACGACGACCCACCCACCGGACCCGGGAGACGCTCCGCCGTGCGCCCCCCGGGTCCGGGGGCCCGATCCGCCACCTCAGGCGGAGAGATCCACCGGAGTCAGCTCACCGCCCGAGAGGACGAGGTCGGTCCGGCAGCGGGAGCACGAGCCGGTCGCGCCCGGCCCTCCGCCCCGCCGTCCGGCCACCAGCCGCACCCGCTCCTCGCACCGCGGACAGCTGACGACGATGTGGAGCAGGTCGCCCCGCGCCTCGCGGGTACGTCGGCGGCGGGACGGGGATGACTGCTCCACACGGGTACAGACGTCACCGGCCCGCCGCGGTGACGGTCCTCCACCGAAAAGGTCCGCACGTTCGAAGGCGGAGTCGGAGGACTCGGGGGGCGGAGGACCGGTTCGCGCCTCGCACCTCCCGCGGTGGTCCCCGGGCGGTCGTACCCGGGCCGGGGCGGCCACGGACCGGTAGGGTCCGCGGGAACCGGGAACAGGAGGAAGCGATGGGGGCGATGGTGAGGCTGGTGCGGGTGGCCGTGGTGGCGGCGTTGGCGGTGGCCCTGAGCGGGTGCCTGCGGCTCGACGTCTACCTGCTCAGCCACGACGACATGGGGGGCCGCCAGAACGGCACCGATGGATCGCTCCTCGCCCAGGAGTACCTGCTCGGGTACCTCCGCGCCTGGACCGTCGGGCCGTTCGACGGCGACGGTGACGACGCCTACCGCCAGTCGTTCACCGACGGTACGAACCTCGTCGGCATCGTCCCCGGCACCACCCGGGCCGACGAGTACGTGCTGGTCGGCGGGCACTACGACCACCTGTCGACCTGCCGTCTCTCCACCGCGGAGGACTCGATCTGCAACGGGGCCACCGACAACGCGACCGGCACCGCGGTCGTCGTCGACGTCCTCCGTGCGATCGCCCTCGGCCGGACCCCGGAGCGGTCGGTCATCTTCGCCTTCTGGGACCGGGAGGAGGACGGCCTGCTCGGGTCGGCCGCCTACGCCGCCGATCCGCCGGTGCCCCTCGACGACGTCGTCGCCTACGTGAACTTCGACATCCAGGGCGCCAACCTCCGCCCGAGCGGGCGCACGACGACGTTCGCGGTCGGCGCCGAGACGGGTGGCCCGGTGCTGATCGACGCGGTCGAGCGCGCCGCCGCCCCGTCGACGCTCGACACCCGGCTCCTCAGCCTGATCTTCGGGCTCGGCCGCAGCGACCACGCGGTGTTCGCGGCGCGCAACGTGCCCGTCGTGTTCTTCACCGACTCGACCGGCCCCTGCTACCACAGCGTCCACGACGACTTCGGCGTGGTCGACCTCGACAAGCTCGACCAGCAGAGCGCCACCGCCCGGCGGACCGTGAGGGACCTGGCCAACGGCCCCGAGCGCCCGACGTTCGCGACGGGCCTGCCACTGGCGACCTTCGACGACTTCCTGTCGGTGCACCAGCTCCTCGAGCGGATGATCGCCGAGGACCTCGACACGTTCCCCACGTCCGACGCGGCCACCCTCGTCGAGAAGTTCGAGGTCGTCGACGACATCGTCGAGGCGGGGCCGGATGCGCTCACGTCGAGCACGATGGCCACGGGCCTGCTGGCGATCAACGACGTGATCAACCTGATCACCCGCGGTGACTGCGACGGGTTCCTCGCCGGGTCCTGAGCGGACGGCCCGCCCCGGAGGCACGGGAGAGGGTCACACGCCGAGCGAACGGCCCACGATCTCCTTCATCACCTCCGTCGTACCGCCGTAGATCGTGGTGATGCGCGCGTCGAGGTACGCCCGCGCGATCGGGTACTCGATCATGTAGCCGTAGCCGCCGTGGAGCTGCACGCAGCGGTCGACGACCCGCTTCTGCAGCTCGGTGCACCACCACTTGGCCTCGGCGGCCTCCTCGGCGGTCAGCTCGCCGGCGATCAAGGCCTCGACGCAGCGGTCGACGAACACCCGCGCCAGGTCGATCTCCGTGCGCATCTCGGCCAGCTCGAACCGGTTGTGCTGGAACGACCCGATCGGCTGCCCGAACGCGGAGCGCTCCTTGACGTACTCGAGCGTCCAGCCGAAGGCGGCCTCGGCCGCGGCCACCGCGGCGACGGCGATCGACAGCCGCTCCTGGGGCAGGTTGTGCACCAGGTGAAGGAAGCCCTTGCCCTCCTCGCCGAGGAGGTTCGCCACGGGCACCGCCACGTCGTTGAAGAACAGTTCGGCGGTGTCCTGGCTGTGCAGCCCGATCTTGTCGAGGTTGCGGCCCCGCTCGAAGCCCGCCATCCCCCGCTCGAGCACGATCAGGCTCATCCCGGCGTGGCGCTGCGACGGGTCGGTCTTGATCGCGGTGATCACGAGGTCGGCGTTGATGCCGTTGCTGATGAAGGTCTTGCTGCCGTTGACGACGTAGGAGTCGCCGTCCCGGACCGCGGAGGTCGACATGCCGGCGAGGTCGGACCCGGTCGACGGCTCGGTCATCGCGATGGCGGTGATCAGCTCGCCCGAGGCGATTCCCGGCAGCCACCGGGCCTTCTGCTCGTCGGTCGCGAGCGACAGGAAGTACGGCAGGCACACGTCGTTGTGGAGGGTCAGCCCCAGCCCGGCGCCGCCGGTGCCCGCCCGGGCCAGCTCCTCGCCGAGCACCAGGTTGAACCGGAAGTCGTCGACGCCACCGCCGCCGTGCTCGGTCGGGATCGCGGTGCCGATCAGGCCGGCCGACCCCGCCTTGGTGAACAGCTCGCGCGGCACGATCCCGTCACGCTCCCACTCGGGGAGCGACGGGACCACCTCCTTCTCGGCGAACGCGCGGGCGCTCGCCCGGAACTGGTCGTGCTCGTCGGTGAACAGCGTGCGTCGCATGGTCCGGACCGTACCCGCGCCCGTTGGCGCTACCCCTCCGGCCCACCGGCGGTACGGTCGGTCGGTGGCCCGGACCGTCGTCGTGCTCGCCGGGGGTGACCCGCCCGTGGCGCCGCCGCCGCTGCCGCCGGCTGACCTGGTCGTCGCCGCCGACGGGGGAGCGGCTCGGGCCGCACCGCTGGGGCTGACCGTCGACGTCGTCGTCGGGGACCTCGACTCGATCGCGCCGGACCACCTCGACGAGCTGCGGGCGGCCGGGGCACGCGTCGAGGCCCACCACCCCGACAAGGACGCCACCGACCTCGACCTCGCGCTCGCCACCGCGCTCCGCACCCTCGACCACGGCGCGGAGGGGGGCGCCCGGACCGCGGCGGGAGTCGCCGCTGATGCCGACGTGAACAGCGGCGGCCGGGGTGAGCCGGGACGCGTCGTCCTGGTCGGAGGCCACGGCGGCCGCCTCGACCACCACCTCGCCACCTTCGCCGCGCTGGCCGCGGTCGCCGCGCCGGGCCGTCGGATCGAGGCCTGGCTCGGCGCCGCCCAGGTGCTCGTCGTCGCCGACCGACGCGAGGTCCCCGGCCGACCGGGCGAGCTGGTGTCGCTCCTCGCACTCGGTGGACCGGTCTCCGGGGTGACCACCGAGGGGTTGCGCTGGCCGCTCGTCGACTTCGACCTGCCGTCCACCTCGACCCTCGGCGTCAGCAACGAGATCGTGACGAGCCCGACGTCGGTGTCGGTGACCGGCGGCGTGCTCGCCGTCGTGAGGCCCCACGCCCTGACCCCCGAGCGAGACGAGCCGGGCCGGGTGCCCGACCGGGCAAGCTGACGCCCATGGACGTGACCGCCACCATGGAGACGACGGCCGCGCCCGGCGCCGTGTTCGCCTGGATCGACGACCTCGCCCGCTACCCGGAGTGGCTCGGGCTGGTCAGCCGGGCCGAACCGGCCCCCGACGCCGACGGCGACGACGGCCCGGCCTGGTCCATCGATCTGCGCGGCCGCCTCGGGCCCCTCGCCCGGGCCAAGCGGCTGCGGATGGTGCGCACCGTGCACGACCGGCCGGGACGGGTGGTGTTCGAACGACGCGAGCTCGACGGGCGTCGTCACTCGCCGTGGGTCCTGCGCGGCGAGGTCACGGCCACCCCGGAGGGTTCGCACCTCGAGATGGCGCTCCACTACGGCGGCGGGCTGCTCGGCCCGGTCGTCGAGCGCCTGCTGGGCGACGAGATCGAGCGCTCCCGGCCCCGCCTCATCGCCCTCGTCGAAGCCGACGCCTGACCGCGGCGTCAGACGGCGCGGAGGACCGCCTGGGTGTCGGGGTCCTCGACGATGTCGACCGCCAGGAGCCCGGCGTCGGTGCGGCCGTTGGGGTCGGCGCCCCGTTCGAGCAGGAGCTGCACCATCGCGGCGTGCCCCCCGTCGGCGGCGGCGTGGAGCGGCCGGTAGCCGCCGGTCATCGGCGCATCGACGTCGGCGCCGTGGTCGAGCAGGAGGTGCACGACCACCGCGTGGGCTCGCGACGCGGCGGCGTGCAGCGGCTGCATCGCGTACGCGTTGTCCGAGACGGCGTCGACCGACGCCCCCCGGTTCAGCAGCAGCTCCGCAACCTTCACCTGCCCGTAGTAGGCGGCGACGTGCAGGGCGCGGTAGCCGTCTCCGCCGACGGCGTCGACCGCGTCGGGGTCGGCGTCGATCAGCGCCTGGACCCGGACCACGTCTCCGGCGGCGGCCGCATCGCCCAGGTCGAGCCCGACCTCCAGGTCGACGATGTGGGCGAGGAGCGACACGAACCCCGCCCGGGCGGCGCGCCGCACGATCGACCCGCCGTCGCAGACGGCCCGGAGCACGGAGGGATCGCGGTCCACGAGGGCGCGCGCTGCGTCCTCGTCGTCCGCGTCGATGGCGGCGACCAGCATCGGCCCGAGGGCCGTCCCCCCTGGAGTCGGCGGCACGGCGGCAGGGTACCGGCCCGGCGGTAGCGTGGACCACCGAGGAGGTCCCGGTCCCATGGTCGACACCACCGATGCCACGTTCGAGCGCGACGTCGTCGAACGGTCGCGGCAGGTCCCCGTCGTCGTCGACCTCTGGGCGCCGTGGTGCGGGCCGTGCCGCCAGCTCGGTCCGATCCTCGAGGACGTCGTGGGCGCCACCGGCGGCGCGGTCGAGCTGGTGAAGGTCAACGTCGACGAGAACCCCGAGACCTCGGCCGCCTTCCGGGTGCAGGGCATCCCCGCGGTGTTCGGCTTCCGCGACGCCCGGGTGGTCGACCACTTCGTCGGAGCGCGCGGGCGCGATGCGGTGCAGGCGTTCGTCGACGGGCTGCTCCCCACCGCCGAGGAGGCCGAGCGGGACGCGCTCCTGGCCGCCGGCGACGAGGCGTCGCTGCGCCGGGCGCTCGAGCTGGCCCCCGGCGACGAGGCGGTCGTGCTCGCCCTCGCCGAGGTCCTCCTCGACGGCGACGGCTCGGGGCGGGCCGACGGCGAGGACGCGGGCGACGAGGTGCTGGCCCTGCTGGAGCGGATCCCGGAGAGCGCCGCGACCCGCCGGCTCGCGGCCCGGGCGCGCACCGGCGGTGCCGGCGACGACCTCGACGGGCGGCTCGACGCCCTGCTCGACCGGGCGCCCTCCGA
>JAAYBP010000222.1 GCA_012730075.1 Acidimicrobiales bacterium
CGCCGGTCGCGCTCCCGACTATCGAGGTCAGCCCGACCACGGGCCTGGAGCACGGCGACGTCGTCACGGTCTCCGGATCGGGCTTCGATCCCCTAGGCGCGACGACGCCAACCACCGACGGCTCGAGCCCCGATGTCGGGTGGGCGCCGCCGGACGGCACGTGGGTGTACCTCTACCTGTGTCGGGGGGACGGCGATTGCATCGGGATGGCGCCGGTCGGTGACGAGGCCGGAAGTGGCACCTCCGTGCGGGTCGCCGACGACGGGACGTTCTCGGCCGACGCGACCGTGTGGCGGGGTTTCGCCGCCGAGATGTCCGGGAGCGACGTCGACTGCCTCGCCGACGCGTGCGCGGTCCGGGTCGTGACCGATCGTGGTCTCAGCCCGGCTCCGGTGCCGGTGACGTTCGACCCGACCAGCCCCGGCCCGGACCGGCCCACGCTGACGGCCACACCGCACGTCGGCCTGCGGCCGGGCGACGACGTCACGGTCACCGTCACCGGGCTCACGCCGGGACGGAGGCTCCGCGTCGGAGGCTGCGGAGCGTTCGACGAGACCTACACCGTCGAGGGGTCCTGCACCCTGTCGGTGAGCTTCGCCGAGGGCACCGCGGGGCCCGACGGCACCTGGACCGGGCACCTGACGATGACCTCGCCGGCCGGCTACGGCGTCGACTGCACCCGGGAGTGGGCGTGCGGGCTCACCGTCGCCGGCGTCGACGAGCCCTTCCTCCGCGTCACGCCCGTCGAGCTCCGCTTCATCGACAACGGCGAAACCTTCGTCGAGCCGCCCGAAGGTCCTCCGACCTCGTAGCGGCGCGCGTTTCCCGCCCTCACCGGCGGGAAACGCGCGCCAGTTCGGGGAGGACCGGGGCCTGGGCGGGTGGACGTCGGGCGGTACGGTCCGGCGATGGCCGAGGATCCGTCGGAGTCGCCGCTACCGCCGCCCCGAACGGCGCCGCCGACGGCGCTGGTCGGTGAGGACGGCCGGTACGCGTTCGGGACCTACGACGGGCCGATCGCCCGGGTGAACCCGCTCGACGCGGCGGGCCCCGGCGCATCGCGGATCGAGCGGGTGCGGCGCGACCTCGGACTCAAGGAGTGGCAGGCGTTCCAGCTCGGCGACGACGACCGCTTCGTGCTCGGGGCCGTCTACACGGCGAAGGCGATGGCGCTGCTCCAGCTTCTCGTGGTCGACAAGCAGGCGGCGACGATCACCCGCTGGGAGCGCAAGCTCGCGCCCTGGCGGGTGGCGGTGGCGCGTGGCCTCACCGGGACCCGGTCGTACGGCCACGTCGGCGGCTTCTCGATCACCGTCGGCAACGACCTGAGCGGCGGGAGCCTCACCGTCGATGCGACCCACCCCGGCCGCCGAGGGCTCGCCCCGCTCGAGCTGCACGGGGCCGGCCGGACGGGCGATGCCGGTCACCTCGTGATCGTCCACCCGTTCTCGGACCGGCGAGCCCTCTACTCGCACAAGGCGATGATGCCGTTCGACGGGACCTTGCGGATCGGCGGCGCCACCGTCGGCATCGGGGCGGAGCGGGGCTTCCTGATCCTCGACGACCACCACGGCGACTACCCCCGGCCGATGCGCTACGACTGGGTCACCGCGGTGCGACGCACCGACGACGGCCGCGTCGAGGGGTTCAACCTCACCCGCAACCAGGTGCGCGACCCCGACGTCCACAACGAGAACGCGATCTGGATCGGCGACGCCGTGCACCGCCTGCCGGCGATCGTCGTCGACCGGCCCGAAGGCCCGCACGGCCCCTGGCATGCGCACGACGGAGCGGGCATGGTCGACGTCCGCTTCACCCCGACCGTGCGCAGCACGATGCACGTCGGCCCCCGCCGGTCGCTCGCCGAGTACTACGCCCCCTACGGCTGGTTCGAGGGCACGATCGACACCGGCACCGCGCGCCTCGACGTCGACGGCATGTTCGGCATGGGCGAGCAGAAGCTCATCCGCCTCTGATCGACCCGACCCCGACCCGGCCGAGCGACCCCGGACCCCGAACCGGCGCGCGTCTTCCGCCGGGGAGGGTGGGAAACGCGCGCCAGTTCGGGGGGATGGGGATGGGGGTGGAGGTGGAGATCAGGGGACGTCGCGCTCGTAGGGGAAGCCGAGATCGGGCGCGGTGACGAGGGCGACGAGCGGCACGCCGGCCTCGGCGGCGAGCGCCTCGACGGTGCCGCCGCGGTCGACGACCGGCACGAGCAGCACCGCCTCGGCCCCGACCGCCCGGATCACCTCGACCGCCTCCAGCATCGACACACCGCGGGTGACCGCGTCCTCGGTGACCGCGACCCGGTCGCCCTCGGCCAGCGCACCGGCGACCCGACCCCCCATCCCGTGGCCCTTGGCCTCCTTGCGGACGGTGAACGCCTTCAGCATCCGGCCGCGGGTCGCGGCGATGCCCGCGGTGGCGTAGGCGGCGGCGTCGGCGCCGACCGTCAGCCCGCCGAGGGCGGTGACGTCGTCGGGGAGCACCGACAGCAGGGCGTCGGCGACGAGCAGCATGCCGTCGGGGCTGCACGTCGTCTGCTTGGCGTCGATGAACCACGGCGAGCGCTTGCCCGACTTGAGCGTGAAGTCGCCGGTGCGGACGCTGTGGCGGCGCACGTGGTCGCGCAGCTCGGGGAAGCGGCAGGCGGGCAGATCGGGCGCGTCGTCCGGCATGGCCCCGACCCTACGGCCGTGCCACACTCGCCCGGAACGGTTCGGCGCGGTCCGGTGCGTCGGCCGCCGAGAGCAGGAGCCGCCCCCGTGGCCCGAGTCGTCGCCGTCGCCAACCAGAAGGGCGGGGTCGCCAAGACCACCACCGTCCACTCGCTCGGGGTCGCCCTCGCCGAGGCGGGCCGGAAGGTCCTGCTCGTCGACCTCGACCCGCAGGCGTCGCTCACCTGGGCGTGCGGCGTCGACCCCGACGCGCTCGACCGGTCGATGCACGAGGTGATGCTGCGCCGCAGCAAGGCCGGCGACGCGGTGATCCGCCTCGACAACGGCGTGTCGCTGCTGCCGTCGACCATCGACCTGGCGGGCGCCGAGATGCACCTGCTGACCCGCACCGGTCGCGAGTACGTGCTGCGCAAGGCGCTGGAGCGGATCGTCGACGACTACGACCGGGTGCTGATCGACTGCCCGCCGTCGCTCGGCATCCTCACGATCAACGGGCTCACGGCCGCCGACGAGGTGATCATCCCGCTCCAGTGCGAGTCCCTCGGCCAGCGCGGCGTCACCCAGCTCATGGAGACGATCGACGACGTCCGCAGCTACACCAACCGCGACCTCGTCGTCTCCGGCGTGATCGCCACCATGTTCGACGGGCGAACCAAGCTCGCCCACCAGGTGGTCGACGAGGTGCGCCGGGCCCACGGGCTCGAGGTGTTCGATCCGCCGGTGCCGAAGTCGGTGCGAGCCGCCGAGGCGCCGGGCCACGGGCTGTCGGTGCTGGAGCACGCCCCGCGCTCGCGCCCGGCCGAGGCGTACCGGGAGTTGGCCGAGCGGATCTTCGGCACCCGCAAGCGGCCGGCCAAGGGCAAGAAGCGGAAGAAGGCGTCGTGAGCCCGGACGACGCGGAGGACGCCGGCGAGGTGAGCCGGACCACGCGCGGGACGGCGGGACGCTCCCCCGGGCCGACCCGCCGCCGGGGTCTCGACCCCCAGGGGCGGCGGGCCCTGTTCGAGATGCCGGTCGATGCCGCCCGCGACTCCATCCGCAGCGGCGAACCCAAGGAGGGCAAGGATGCCCTCTACTCGACCGGTCCCCGCCAGGCCGGCTCGGTCGTCGTCGAGTGCGGAGGCTGCGGGGTCCGCACCCGCGTGTCGATGACCGAGCTCGCCATGCGGCTGGCGTCGATCTCGGTGTGGATCCCGGGTCGGGCGAAGGGTCACTGGATGCGGTGCCCGGCGTGCGGGAAGCGCCGGTGGTGCGCCATCGGCTGGACCGACTGACCGGAGACGACACCTGGAA
>JAAYBP010000223.1 GCA_012730075.1 Acidimicrobiales bacterium
CAGCCCCGGGTCTCCTCGAACGTGAGTCCCGGGGCGACGGGGATCCAGATCTGAACGCCGCGCTTGCCGGTGACCTTGGCCGCCGCCCGGACGTCGAGCTCGTCGAGGACGACCTTGTGCAGCCGGGTCATCACGAGCACGTCGTCGAAGGACGTACGGGTCCCGGGGTCGATGTCGATGAACGCCCACGCCGGTTCCCGCCACGTCGCGGTGAGCGGGTTCCATGGATGGAGCTCGACCGCCGCCTGGTTGGCGAGCCACGCGAGCGTCGCCGGCTCGTCGACGACGACGTAGGTGCGGGTGTCGTCGGGCCGGGCATCGGGGTAGTCCCAGCGCGCCACCCAGGGCGGCGCGTGGCCGGGGACCGCCTTCTGCCAGAACCCGGCCCGGTCGACACCGTCGGGGAAGCGGTTGGTGTTGAGCGCCCGGCCGCGCAGGTACGGGAGGAGGTGGGGCGCGATGCGGGAGTGGTAGCGGACGAGGTCGCGCTTGGTGAGCGGCGGGCCGCCGTCGCGTCCCGGGAAGATCGCCTTGTCGAGGTTGGTGAGCTTCAGCGTCCGCCCGGCGAAGTCCCACTCGCCGCCGCGGCCCAGCGCGTCGAGCGCCTCCATCTCCTCTTCGCTCGGCCCGTCCACGGCATCGGGTCCGTCGGCCACGGGTGGAGGCTACGACGACCCGGCCGAGCCGCCCGCGGGATCAGGCGCGGACGAAGCCGCGGTAGTCGGCGGCCACCACCTCGTCGACGAGCGCGGTGTAGATCGGGAAGCCCGGCAGCGGCATGAACACCCGAGGCTTCCCCGGCACGTTGGCGCCGAGGTACCACGAGTTGCACGACGGGAAGAGCGTGAGGTCGGCGACGCTGTTGACGAAGCCGACCCACTGCTCCTGGGCGTCGGGTTCGGGCTCGATCGTCGGGGTACCGTCGGCGTCGAGGCGGGCGATCACGTCCGCGATCCACTCGACGTGGTGCTCGATCGAGACGACCATGTTCGTGAGCACCGACGGGCTACCCGGCCCGGTGATCGTGAACAGGTTCGGGAAGCCGGCCACCATCAGCCCGAGGTACGTCTTGGGGCCCTCCGCCCACGCCTCGCGGAGCGGCCGCCCGCCCCGGCCCCGGATGTCGATCCGGTCGAGGGCGCCGGTCATGGCGTCGAACCCGGTGGCGAACACGAGGACGTCGAGCTCGTGGAGCCCGTCGGTCGTGCGCACGCCGGTCGCCTCGACCGCCTCGATCGGGGTGTCGCGCAGATCGACCAGGCTGACGTTCGGGCGGTTGAACGTGGCGTAGTAGCCGGTGTCGACGCACAGGCGCTTGCACCCGATGACCTGGTCGGGCGAGAGGCGGGCGGCGACGTCGGGGTCGTCGACGATCTCGTGGATCTTGCCCCGGACGAAGTCGGCCGCCGTCTCGTTGGCCTTCCGGTCGAGGAGCAGGTCGTTGTAGGCGCCGAGGAACGGCAGCCCGCCGTGCTCCCAGCGGCGCTCGTACTCGGCGAGGCGCTCGTCGTCGTCGACCGAGAGCGCGCTGACGTCGTTGAACCCGATGCGGGCGCCGAACGCCGTGGAGCGCTGGCGGTTGGCCTCCCGGAACGAGTCGTAGTCGGCCTTGACCTCGGCGACGACGGCCGGGTCGAGCGGAGCGTTGTGGGCGGGCACCGCGTAGTTCGGCGTGCGCTGGAACACGGTGAGCTCGGCGGCCTGCTCGGCGATGATCGGCACCGCCTGGATGGCCGAGGACCCGGTGCCGATCACCCCGACCCGCCGGCCGGTGAGGTCGACGCCCTCGTGGGGCCAGCGCCCGGTGTGGAGGGTCGGCCCGGCGAAGGAGTCGGCGCCGGGGATGTCCGGCGTCATCGCCGAGGACAGGCAGCCGGTGGCCATCACCACGAACCGGGCCGTGCGGGTGGTCGGGGTCCCGGCGCGGCCCTCGCCGTCGCCGTCGGGGTGGCCGTCGAGGGTGACGGTCCAGCGTCGGGTCTCCTCGTCCCACGCGGCGCCGGTGACCCGGGTGCCGAAGCGGATGTCGCGGCGGAGGTCGAAGCGGTCGGCGACGTGCTCGAGGTAGCGGAGGATCTCGGGCTGGGTGGCGTAGCGCTCGGTCCACTCCCACTCCTGCTGGAGGTC
>JAAYBP010000224.1 GCA_012730075.1 Acidimicrobiales bacterium
GCCCTCGCGCGGCCGGGGGAGGCCCACCGCCGCGGGCGGGGGTGGCGGCGGGATCGCTTCACCCGTCAGCGGACCGTCCCACGGCTCGCGTCGACGGCGGGCGACGGTGTCGGCGGGCGGGGGGATCGGGACGTGCGGTTGGGTCATGGGAGCCTCGGTGGCCAGCAGATTCGGGTGGAGTGGGCGACGCCCAGCGCGGTGAGGCCGGCAGCGAGCCGATCGCTCTCGGATGGGGTCAGGTGGCGGATCGTCAGCGGGACGGTCGGGTGGAGGTCGGCCCAGCGGGCGGCTCGGGGGTCCTCCCCGGCGAGCAGATCGACCGCGGCGCGGGGCAGGCGGGCGCCCGGGTCGACGTGGACCGCGTAGCGCAGGAACCGCCGCGGCTCGGCGCCGTCGTCCTCGCGTCGGTCGGCCGCGTCCTCCCGCCGGCGGGGCGTCAGCCAGCAGAGGCCGGCGAGCCCGGCGAGGACCGCGAGCGCGGCGACACCGCCGACGAGGATCACGCGCCCGGGCGTCTCGGGCCGGTCGACCTCGGCCGCGAACACCGCCCCGGCGAGGAGCGTCGCCGCCACCGCGAACCCGACGACCGGGAGGAGCTCGACCCGGTAACGGCCGAGGGTGCGGACCGCGTCCAGCCCCCGGCCGAGCGACGACCGCGCGAGCCGTAGCCGGAACGCCTCGCGGGCGTCGGTGGCGGGACCGCCCGCCCACGACACCGTCGTCCGCCCCGACCAGTACGTCGACGGCAGTACGTCGCCTTGGCGGACGTGACGGGCGCGCACCGCGGCGGCGCGCGACCGCACCGCCATCGCCGTCGACGGCCGCTCGGCCGCGTCGTACAGCGCGGCGAGACCCGATCCGGCCCGGAGGGCGGCGGCCACCTTGCGCCGGTCGGGCCGGTCGACGAGGCACAGCAGATCCTCGCCGCGCCCGGCGAGGTCGTCGACCGCCGCGGCGGGGACCTCCCGGTCGATCTCGTGCAGGAACGCGTCGGCCAGGGCCTCGACCCGCCCGGGTGTGCCTTCGGGTTGGGGCAGGGCCTCGACCGCCTCGGCCGCGCCGCGCACCGCGGCGGGCAGCGCGGCGGCGCCGCCGACGGCGACGTCGACGAGCGTCGAGCGCAGCAGCACCTCGGCCGCCCGGGCATCGACGTTCCGACGCCGCCACGGCTCCTCGGGATCCGCGCCGGTGGGGACGCGGCCCCCGTCGAGCGCGGCGACGCCGGGCCCCCCGGCGATCAGCGCCGCCGCCCGTTCGGGACCACCGAGGCGCGTCGCCAACTCGGCCGCCGCCACCTCGTCGAGCAGGCGCCGGGCCAGGGCCTCGCGACCGGACGGTCCGCCGGTGGAGGGTCGGCCCGCCGAGCCCGTGTCCTGGCCCGCGCCACCCGCCCCGTCCCCAACCGCCGCGGCCACCCGGCGGCGGAGCGACGCGACCGGATCCGATCCGTCGAGGTCGACCGTCACGTCGAGCAAAGCGAGGAGGGCTCCGGGCGGCGCGGCGTGGAGGCGTCGCTGCCGGGACCGCTCGTGCCGCGCGGCGACCGCGGTGCCGACCACGACGACGACGGCCCCGCCGACCAGGAGGGCCGGGGTGACCACCGGGTCGTACGCGGCGTGCTCCGCGACGCGGTCCCGCAGCCAGCGCTCGACCCAGCCGAGCCCGACACCGAGGGCGAGGACGAGCACACCGGCGACCGCCGCCAGGACCCCTCCGACCCGTACGAGCCCGGCCGCGCGACCGGCGGAGCCCCGGTCGCCCAGCGCGACCGGACCGACCAGCCCCACGACGACCTCCGCCCGCCGCCACCGGGGCCACAGCCACGCGACCGCGGCCGCGAGCATCGAGATCAGCCCGACCCAGGGCAGGGCGCGGGCCACGAGACCGACCGCGGTTCCGAGGACGTCGACGCCGCGCGCCTGGTCGGGCGACGGTTCGGCGCGCCGAACGAGCCACTCGGCGACGCTCCACGCCCCTTCGAGCAGGATCCCGATCACGGCGAAGAGGCCCGCGGCGACGACCGCCAGGCCGGGGACCGCGCTGGAGGCACCGGCCGAGAGCATCTCGGGAGCGGCGTCGATCACGTCGAGCACGCGCCGGGCCACCGCCAGGCGGGTCCGGAGGTCGGGGTGGTCCTCGATCGCCCCGGGGTCGTCGCCGGCGAGGGCGGCCTCCACGCGTGCCTCGGCCACCGCGCCCGCGCCGGCCACCACCTGGGGGTCCGCCGCGGCGGCCGACGGGAGCGCGGCCCGGCGCTTCTCGAACCGCCGGGCCGCGGCCCCGACGACGTCCGGGGTGTGCGCCGCGTGCCCGGCGACCTCCTCGCCGTCGGCGAGGAGCACCGCCCGGCGGGCCTCGAACCGGCCCGGTTCCGCCTGGGACCACGCCCGGGCGTGACCGGCGGTCGCCACCGCCTGGAGGAGGGCGATGTTGTCGTCGCCCTGGATCCGGTGCAGCCGGGTCGCGACGAGACCCAGGCGCGCCACCACCTCGTCGCGGTCCGGAGCGCCGACGTCGGTTCCGGTCAGCAGGTCCTCGGCCCGGTCGACCGCCGCGGCCGCCGCGGCCAGCGCCCCGAGATCGGTCGTCGCCACGTGGACCTCCGCCCGGGCGAGCAGCAGGCGGGCCGCGGCCACCCGCAGCGCGTCGGTGGGGTCGCGCCGCACGCTCGCCACGACGCGCCGCTCGACCTCGTCGATCCGCCGCCCCGCGTCGGCGAACCGACCGTCGGTGCGCAGGGCGTCGGCGAGGGCAGCCGACGCGACGGCCAGGCGGTGCGCCGCCGGCGCGGGGAGCTCGACCGCCCGCCCGAGCTGGGCGGTGACGACCGCTCCCAGCAGCTCGATGGCGTGGCCGGTCCAACCGGCGTCGACCGCGGCGGTCGCGCCGGCGAGGGCGGCCCGCTCGTAGCGGTCGGCGAGGACATCCTCCGCCACCGTCCGGGTGGGGTCCGAACGGTCGATCCGTTCGAGGTGCGACCAGGCGGTGGCGCGCGCCGCCTCGGCCACTTCGAGGAGCGCGGCCGCCGCGACCCGGCCTCGCGCCGCGGGCAGCACGACGTCGACGACGACGTCGGCCGTCGGTCCGGCGACGTCGCCCGCTACCGCGGCTACGAGCGTCCGGGTGGTGGCCGCCTCCTCCCGGCTCCACGAGGCGACGACCGTCTCGACCGCGTCGGGGCCGGCGTCGGACGCGAGCAGTGACGCCGCCGCCACGGCGTCGCCCCCGGCGAGCAGGTGGTGGAGCAGCTCCTTGCGCCGTACCGGGTCGTCGACGGGGAGGGCCGACAGGTGGTGGGCGACGGCCCGGTGGCGCGCCACGGCGGCGTCGGCGACCGCCTCCCCCTCGACGCGCCCCCGGGTGCGCCGCTCCGCGGCGAGACGCCCCTGGAGGTGGGCGAAGTCGAGACGACCGTCGGCCCGGCGTACGAGCGTCGACCGCAGCGACCGTCGGAGCCGGGCGTAGTCGACGTCGGCGAGCGACTCGCCCGACACGGCGGGCACCAGGCCGAGGAGGTCGTGGTCGCGGAGGCCGTGCCGGGACGTGGCGAGCAGGTCCACCACCGCGGCCGCGGCCCGACCGAACTCCGCCTCTACCTGGGCGAACTGGCGGTCGTAGACCGCGGGGACGGCGGTGGGGATCTCCTCGGCCCGACGGCACAGACCCCGGTGGAGCCGCTCCTCGGCGGTCGCTCCCTCGAACGAGGCCAGCCGGGCGAAGTCGTCCTCGTCGAGGCGGAGCAGCTCGTCGACCGCGAGCCGACCCCACAACGGGCTCGGCGGGTCGCCGTCGCGGCCGTCGTCGGGTCCCCGGTCGAGCAGGGCGGCGACGACCTCGGGGTTGAGGCTGCGACGGTGGTGGGCGGCGACCGACGCCACCAGCTCGGCCAGGCGGTCGCGGTCGAGTCCGGACAGCTCGATGCGGTCGCTGTCGGCGCGGAGGGCGACGGCGTCCGCGGCGGGACCGGGCTGGGTCGTCAGCAGCACCCGGACGCCCGCGGGCAACGGCTCGGGGAGCCACGCCGCCTGCTCCCCGTCGACCGTGCCCTCCAACTGGTCGAGGGCGTCGACGACGATGCGGACGGGCCCGACGTCGGGGTGGCGCAGGAGGCGGCGCAGCTCGGCGAGGAGAGTCCGCCGGTCGGCGGACGCGAGCGCCGCGTCGTCGGCGAGCGCTCCCGGGGTCACGGGCTCGCCCCGCTCACCGGCGGCCTCGGCCAGACGGCGGACCCAGCGGCCCAGCATGGCATCGGTCGACGCCGAGCGGGCGCCCGCCCCGGCAGCGTGGGTCAGCAGCACGAACGCCCCCGGGGACACCGGGGTGAGGCGGGACACGACGGCGGCCGCCACCGTGCTCTTGCCGATCCCGGGCCCGGCGACCAGCAGCGTCACCCGGGGGGCCCGCGTCCGCTCGCGGCGCGGCACCCACCACCACGGCGAGCCCGACCGGTCGGGAGGATCGGGCCGCACCAGCCGGTCGACCAGGTCGTCGACCACCCCGTCGCGCCCGACGTTGACCACCAGTCGCTCGGCGAGGAAGGCGCTCTGCTCGACGTCGTCCTCGTCGACCGGGACCGCGTCGCCCTCCTCGGCGAGCCGGGCCTGGAGGTCGGCCCAGAGGCGGTCGCGCACGGCGGTGGCGAAGCCGTCGCGCAGCCCACCGAGCCGCTCGCCGTCCCACCGGGTCGGGTAGGCGACGGCGCGCTCGCCCATCTCGGCGACGACCCGTCGCCGGAGGGCGGCGACCGCCTCCGCCCGAGCCGCCGCGCCGGCGTCGTCGGCGCGGGCGTCGCAGTAGCGCGCCGCGACCGAGTCGGGAACGTCGGTCAGGTCGAGCGGATCGCGGAGGAGGATCACCGACCGGCCGCGCTGGTCGGGTCGCGACAGCACACCCACGTCGAACTCGAGCTCGGTGATCGACGTGCCCGGTGGCGGCGTCGGGACGCCCGCGTCGCGCGCCGCCCGGGCCATCCGCTCGGGGCCGGGCACCCAGCCGTACCGCTCGCCGAGGAGGCCGACGAAGAACGGTCGGGCCCGCTCGATCTCGTCGAGGCAGACCTTGAGGACGCGGCCCTCCTTCTCGTCCTCGTCGGCCAGCCCCACCGTGTCGACCCCCCATCGGAGGTCGACCGGGACGAGCAGGCGGCGGTGCGGGCGGAGGCGGTCGGCGAGGTCGGCGAACACGTCGCGGAGCGCGTCGCGCTCGGCCTGCATGTCGCTGAACGTGCTCGATACGAACACGAGGATGGTCGACCAACCCGGCCCGTCGCCCCCGCGACGGCTCCCCACGGCGCTCTCCCTCCCGCAGGTGACCGGCGCGACTGTACCCACCGCGTCCGGACCCCGATTCCGCCGGGAGCCGGACCCGTCGACCTCGGTGCGCGCGGGGCGGACCCTCCCCGACCCCCGTCCGGACCTGGTAGGTTGCCGCCACCATGGGGGCTCGGGGACGGGGAGGCGTGGTGGCCGCGCTCGTCGTGGCGGTGGCCTTGCTGCTCGGATCCAGCGTGCCGGTCGGCGCCCAGGATCCCACCGAACCCCCGACCGAGGTCGACCTGCCCGCCGTCGTCGATCCCGAGGGCCGACTGACCGACGCCGAGTCCGAGTTGGTCGCGGCGCTGGTCGACCGGGCCGAGCGCGCCCGCGCCGTCGACATCGTGACGATCTGGGTGTCGGACCTCGGCGACTCCGAC
>JAAYBP010000225.1 GCA_012730075.1 Acidimicrobiales bacterium
CGCCGCCTGGAGGTGCGGGTCCGGCGCGCGCCCGGGAGCCCGGGGCAGGATGGGGGATCAGCGCGGACCGGGCTCCGTCGCCCGCGCCGGTCGCGACCGGCGGAGTGGCCCTGGTGGCGGCGGTGGTGGTCGCGCTCGAGCTGTTGGTCGCGTCGCGCTACGGGTGGCACCGCGACGAGCTCTACTTCCGGGAGGCGGGGCGCCACCTGGCCTGGGGGTACGTCGACCAGCCGCCGTTCACGCCGCTCGTCGCCCGGCTCGCCGACTCGATCGCCCCGGGGAACCTCGTCGTGCTCCGGGTGCTACCGGCCCTGGCGGCCGGGGCGGTGGTGGCCGTCGCCGGACTGCTGGCCCGCGAGCTCGGGGGAGACCGCCGGGCTCAGATCGCCTCGGCGGCGACGGTGGGCGCGGGCGGCTTCCTCCTCGGGGTCGGCCACCTCCTGTCGACCGCGACGTTCGATCTCCTCGCGTGGATGGCGCTCCTGCTGGTCGCGACCCGGCTCCTGCGCACCGACGAGCCCCGGTGGTGGGTGGTCTTCGGGTTGGTCGCCGGCGCGTCGATGCTCAACAAGAACCTGCTCGTCGTCCTGGGCGTGGCGCTGCTGACCGGCCTGGTGGTCGAACGGCGGTGGCGCCTGCTCGCGTCACCCTGGTTGGTGGCCGGCGCCGGCCTGGCGCTGCTGATCGCGGCGCCGAACCTGTGGTGGCAGGCGGGACACGACTGGCCGCAGCTCCGGATGGCCCGGGCGATCTCGGAGCGGATCGGCACCGAGAACCGCGTCACCCTCGTGCCGCTCCAGGTGCTGCTGGTCGGCCCGGCCTTCCTGTTCGTGTGGTGGCGGGGGCTGCGGGCGCTGCACGGCGCGGCGGAGCTCCGACGGTTCCGCCCCCTCGTGTGGGCGTGGCCGGCGGGGGTGGTGGCCGTCCTCGTCACCGGCGGTCGCCCGTACTACGCGGTGCCGCTCACCCTCGTGCTCGTCGTCGCCGGGATCGCCGGCACCCCCTGGCGACCTGCCCTGCCGTGGCTGATCGCCGCCAACGCGATCGTCAGCGTCGTGCTCTCGCTACCGGTCCTGCCGGAGTCGGCGGCCTCGGTGACGGGCACGGTCAACGAGACGGCGGGGGAGACGATCGGCTGGCCCGAGCTGGTCGGGCAGGTCGCCGACGCGGTGGCCGGGCTGCCGCCGGATGAGAGGGCGTCGGCGATCGTGCTGACCGCGACCTACGGGGAGGCGGGCGCCGTCGACCGCTTCGGTCACCGGTGGGGCCTGCCGCAGGCCTACTCGCCGCACAACTCCTACGCCGACTTCCGACGACCGACCGACGACGCGGCGACGGTGGTGGCCGTCCGCTTCGATCCCGGCTACCTGGAGCGCTGGTTCGAGTCCTGCGAACGGGTGGCGACCGTCGACAACGCGGCCGGGGTCGACAACGAGGTGCGCGGAGCGCCGATCTCGGTGTGCCGGGGGCTGCGGGGCACCTGGGCCGAGGCCTGGGAGGAGATGCGGTACCTCTCGTGACGGCCCGGCCCGGGCCGTCGGCGCGGGTCAGCCGCGGCCGGCGTTCGGCTTCCGGCCGTGGTTGGCCTTCTTGCGCCGAGCGTTGATCTTCCGCTTGGTGGTCTTCTTCGACATGGCTCACCGACGCTAGGCGGTCGCCCCGCACCCCTCCAAGGCGACCCCCTTCAGGGGCGGGCCCAGGCGGTCAGGTCGTCGGCGGTCCAGGTGTTGACGACCCGGTCGGGGTCGATGCCGTGGCGGACGGCCTTGTCGCAGCCGTAGGGCTGCCACTCGAGCTGGGCCGGGGCGTGGGCGTCGGTGTCGATGCTGAACGAGCAGCCCAACGCGACCGCGATCTCGAGCAGGTCGTCGGGCGGGTCGCGCCGCTCGGGACGGCAGTTGATCTCGACGGCCGTGTCGGTGGCCTCGCAGGCCTTGAACACGATGTCGGCGTCGAACTCGGACCGGCGCCGGACGTGGTCGTCGGGTCCGAGGCGCTCGGGGCCGGGGTCGGGCAGGCCCTTCAGCTTGCGGCCGGTGCAGTGGCCGAGGATCGACACCCGGGGGTCGAGGACGGCCTTGACCATCCGCTCGGTCATCGCCATGCGGTCCATCGACAGCTTGGAGTGCACGCTGGCCACGACCACGTCGAGCCGTTCGAGCAGGTCGTCGTCGCCGTCGAGCGTGCCGTCGGGGAAGATGTCGACCTCGGCACCGGTGAGGATGCGGAACGGCGCCAGCTCGCGGTTGAGGGCGTCGATCTCGTCGAGCTGGGCGAGGAGCCGCTCGCGGTTGAGGCCGTGCGCGATGGTGAGGCGGGGGGAGTGGTCGGTCATGACCAGGTACTCGTGACCGAGGGCGATCGCGGACCGGGCCATCTCCTCGATCGACGCGCCGCCGTCGCTCCACGTGCTGTGGCTGTGGCAGTCGCCGCGGAGGGCCTCTCGCATCGCGGCCCCGTCGCCAAGGGGCACGACCGTGGACTCCTCCAGGTCGGCCAGCCGGTCGGGTACCCGGCCGTCGAGGGCCTGGGCGGCGACGGCCGCGGTGCTGTCGCCGACGCCCGGAAGGGAGGTCAGCCGACCGTCGCGGTGCAGGGCGGCCACCCGGTCCGGGCCGGCGGCGGCCAGCGCCTCAGCGGCGGTGCGGAAGGCGGCGGACTTGCGGGCCGACGCGAGGCTGCGGTCGAGCAGGTGGGCGACGCGGTGGAGGGCGGCGACCGGATCGATCGGCGCCTCGAGCGGCTGCGGGGTGAGCACGCCCCGACGCTACCGGCGCGGTTCGCCGAGCGGGCCGCCGTCCCGGCGCATGCCGCGGTCGATGGCGCAGCGCGGGCCGCGGCCGGTGTGGTGGCCGGCGGTCACGTCCCGGCTTGCGGGGGCCGTGGGGGGCCGCCGGTAGCCTCGCCGCCCATGGAGCGCTTCGGGTTCGTCGGCCTGCCCAACGCGGGCAAGTCCTCGCTGTACAACGCCCTCGCCGGCGGCGGGGCCCTCGCCGCGCCCTACGCGTTCGCCACCACCGACCCGAACGTCGGCGTGGCCAAGGTGCCCGACCCCCGGGTCGACCGGCTGGCCGAGATGTCGGCCTCGAAGAAGGTGGTCCACGCCAGCGTGCAGTTCGTCGACATCGGCGGGCTGGTCGAAGGGGCGAGCACCGGCGAGGGGCTCGGAAACCGCTTCCTCGCCCACATCCGGGAGGTCGACGCCATCGTCTACCTGCTCCGGGCCTTCGTCGACCCCGACGTCCCCGGACCCGACGACCCGCTCGAGTGCCTGCGGGTGCTGGAGATCGAGCTGGCGCTCGCCGACCTGGAGACGCTCGACGCGCAGCTCGCCAAGAAGCGCAAGGCGGCACGGGTCGACAAGTCGCTCCAGGCCGAGGTCGAGGCGCTCGACGCCGCCCACGCGGTGCTGGCCGAGGGCACGCCGATCTACCGGAGCGACCTGCCCGACTCGCTGCGCCAGGAGCTGAAGGGGTGGTTCCTGCTCACCAACAAGCCGGTGATCGCCCTCGTCAACGTGGGGGAGGACGACCTCGACCGCATCGACGAGATCGTCGCCCCGGTCGAGGCCGAGCTGGGCGGTCGGGCCCAGGTGATGGGGCTGTGCGTGCAGCTCGAGGCGGAGGCCGCCCAGTTCGAGGGCGACGAGCGCGTCGAGATGCTGGAGGCCCTCGGCCTGGGCGACGGGGCGCTGGAGCGGTTCGTGAACGCCGCCTACGAGATCCTCGGCCTGCGCACGTTCCTCACGACCGGCGAGAAGGAGACCCGGGCCTGGACCTTCCGCGCCGGATCCCGGGCGCCCGAGGCCGCCGGGCGGATCCACACCGACTTCCAGCGCGGGTTCATCCGGGCCGAGGTGATCGGGTGGGAGGAACTGCTCGACATCGGTTCGTGGAGCAAGGCGAAGGAGGCGGGCAAGGTGCGCGTCGAGGGCAAGGAGTACGTCATGGCCGACGGCGACGTCGTGGAGTTCCGCTTCAACGTCTGACCGGGCTTCCGACATCGTCTCGCGAGGGACGTTCGACTCGCGCCGACGACTTCTCGGCCGTCCCCGTACGCGGTGGTCCGTGCTCGTTCCGTGTCCGGCCGGCGATTCGCCCGCCCGAAAATTCGGTGGCGTCCGCCAGCGAATCGCCAGCGAATCGCCGTCGGAGGGCGGCGAATTCCACTGTCGGTGTCGGGTGGGCGACGGTGGGTGGTCTCGCCATCACCGGCGCGGGCCGCTCGACCGAACCAAGTCGCGCGCTCGACGGGCCCAGGTGTCGGCGGGTGCCGGGCGGGGAACGGGGGCGGGGTGGACCTCGACCCTGATGCCGGGAGCGCCGGCCCGGCGGACCTCCCTGCGGCCGACCCCGAGGGTCCCGTTCGCCGCCCCGCAGCCCACCCGGCGGCCCCCGGTACCGGATCGGAACCGGCGCTCGTCGTGGACGGGCGCCGGGTCGCCCCGCTGGAGGTGGCGGACACGCCGTGGGCCCGTACCCGCGGGCTGCTCGGGCGGGGCGGGATCGACGGCGCGCTCTGGCTCGGCGGGGTGACCTCGGTGCACACGTTCGGGATGCGCTTCGCGATCGACGTGGCGTGGGTCGACCGGCGGGGGATCGTCACCCGGACCGTCACGCTGCCGCCGCGCCGCGCGACCCGGCCGCGGCGGGGGGCGGCCGGGGTGCTGGAGGCGACCGCCGGCGCCTTCGCCCGGTGGGGCCTCGCCCCCGGCTCCGACCTCGGCGGGCCACACTGGGCCGATGTCGCCGCCCGCCTCCCCGCGTCCCGGCCGTCTCGTGCTGGTGGCGACGCCGATCGGGAACCTCGGTGACCTCAGCCCGCGCGCGGTCGAGGCCCTCGCCACCGCCGAGCTGATCTGCTGCGAGGACACCCGTCGCACGGGACGTCTGCTGCTGGCCGCCGGAATCGACGGTCCCGCCCTGCGCCGGGTCGACGCCCACACCGAGACCGAGGCGGCCGCGGACGTCGTCGCCCGGGTGCTCACCGGCGCGACCGTCGCCGTGGTCACCGACGCGGGCACGCCCGGCGTGTCGGATCCCGGGGCCCGCCTGGTGCGCGCCGTCCTCGACGCCGGCGGCGAGGTCACCACCGTCCCCGGGCCGGTCGCGGCGGTCGCCGCGGTGGTCGCCAGCGGCCTCGACACCTCCCGCTTCACGGTCGACGGATTCCTGCCCCGCAAGGGACCCGAGCGGGCCGCCCGCCTCGCCGAGCTGGCGGTCGAGCGGCGCACCGTCGCCCTCTACGAGGCGCCCGACCGGGTGGCGGCGACCCTCGCCGACCTGGCCGCGGCCTGCGGCGACGAACGCGAAGCGGTGGTGGCACGCGAGCTGACCAAGCTCCACGAGGAGCACCGGCGGGGATCGCTCGCGGCCCTCGCCGCCGGCGCGGCGGCCGATCCCCCGAGGGGTGAGGTCGTGATCGTGGTCGGCGGTGCCCCCGCCGCCGGCGCCGGCGGCGACGACGACGTCCGCATCGCCCTGCGGGCCGCCCGCGACCGCGGCCTCGGCCCCGGTCGGGCCGCCGCCGAGGTGGCCGCCGCCCTCGGCCGATCCCGGCGCGACGTCTACGCGCTGGCCCTCGCCGATGGGGACGAGCCCGGCGCGGACGAGGCTGACGGTGGTGACCCTGACGGCGACGATCCCGACGGCACCGCCGACGCGAGCGAACGCACCGCGACCGACGCCGACGCGACTTCCGACCCGCATGCGGGAGGCACCCGGTGATCGGCGATCCGATCGCCGAGGTGCTCGACGTGGCGCTCCGCGTCGACGACACGCGGGGCGACCACGTCGAGCGGGTCGACCGCGACCGTGCCCTCCTGGCCCGCC
>JAAYBP010000023.1 GCA_012730075.1 Acidimicrobiales bacterium
CCCGGGTTCGGGGGCAGGCCCTCGGTCGGCCACCGCTCGGCGGCCACCGCGAACGCCTCCGCCACCGCGTCCTCGGCGAGGTCGACGTCGCCGAGGACGCGGATCAACGTGGCGGTGCAGCGTCCGGCCTCGCGGCGGAAGATCGCCGCCAGGTCGTCAGCCATCCACCTGCATCGGCCGCAGCTCGACCGGGCCCTCGCAGGCCAGGGAGCAGCGGCGGGCCCAGTCGAGCGCGACGTCGAGGTCGGGGGCCTCGATCACCCAGAAGCCGCCCATCTGCTCCTTGCTCTCGGCGTAGGGGCCGTCGGTCATCGAGACCTCGTCGCCGGACGGCCGCAGGACGGTGGCGGTCGACTGGGGCTGGAGGCCGGCGCCGAACACCCAGGTGCCGGTGCGCTCCATCTCCTCGTTGATCGCGCCGACCTGGCTCCCGATGCGCTGGAGCTCGGGGTCGGACCAGTCGGCGTCGGAGTAGTCGTCGTCGTGCCAGACGGAGATCAGGTACTGGGCCATGGTTCGTTCCTCCTCGGGTCGGCGACCCCGTGCGGGCCGCTCACCCCTTCCACGAACGGGTTCGCCCGAATCGACAGCCGCGGCGAAGAAAGTCGCCCGCCGTCACATCGGGCGCCACTCGGGCGGACGCTTCTGCATGAACGCCGCCATGCCGACCGCGGTGTTGCCGGTGAACGTGCCGAGCACCTGGGTGCGGTTCTCCAGCTCGATCGCGTGCCGCAGCGACGGGCTGTCCAGGCCGAGCCACATGCCGCGCTTGGTCATCCAGACGCCGTACTCGCTGTTGACGGCGATGCGCTCGGCCAGCTCACGGGCCGGACCGATCGGGTCGCCGTCGGTGACGAGCCGGTTGACCATGCCGAGCCGATCGGCCTCGGCGCCGTCGAAGATCCGCCCCGTGAGCATCAGCTCGCTGGCGGCGCCGGGGCCGACGAGACGCGGCAGGAAGTAGCTGACGCCGACGTCGCACGCGGAGAGCCCGATGTTGTGGAACACCGCTCCGAAGCGGGCGTCGGCCGTGGCGACCCGGAGGTCGGACGCGAGGGCGAGGGCGAGGCCGCCGCCCACCGCGGCGCCGTGCACGGCGGCGACCACCGGCTTGTCGCACTCGTGGACGGCCAGGACCGCCCGCTGGAGGTGCTCCTGGGTCCGATACACGGCGCCCACCGGACCGCGGCCCTCGCTGTCGGGGGCGGGGTCGTGGTCGCCGGAGAGGTCGGCACCGGCGCAGAATCCCGGGCCGGCGCCGGTCAGCACGACCACCCGGGTGCCGCGGTCGCGATGCAGTTCCGTGAACGCGTCGACGAGCGCGGTGGCCATCGACGCGGACAGCGCGTTACGGCGCTCGGGCCGGTTCATCGTGACGACGGCGGTGGTGCCGTCGCGTTCGATGGTGACGAGGTCGGCGGGGTGGGGATCGGGCATCGGATGTCTCCTCAGTGGGTGGTCATGCCGCCGTCGAGGCCGCGGACTGCGACCCGCTCGAGCGGCCCGCGGTGGTCGTCGGGCACGGCGCTTCCTCCTCGACCGTCGGCCCGTGAGCGGAGCGGGCCGGTAGGTCGGCAAGAGGATCGCACGGCCGGACCGGGTCGGCGGGCAGGGTCGCGCGGGGGGTGCCATGCTTCGCATCGAAGCGACGACGTTCGCCTCGACGGATCCCACACAGGAGCGTTTGCCATGTCAGTCGAAGGTCCCCGTCAGCAGCCGGGCAACACCGAGCCGCTCACCACGGCCGCCGGTGCGCCGGTCTGGGAGAACCAGAACAGCCTCACCGCGGGAGCGCGGGGGCCGATGCTGCTCCAGGACGTCTGGTTCCTCGAGAAGCTCGCCCACTTCGACCGCGAGGTGATTCCCGAGCGGCGGATGCACGCCAAGGGCTCCGGCGCCTACGGCACCTTCACCGTCACGCACGACATCACGCAGTACACGTCGGCCAGCGTGTTCGCCGAGATCGGCAAGCAGACCGAGATGTTCGTCCGGTTCTCGACCGTGGCCGGCGAGCGCGGCGCCGCCGACGCCGAGCGCGACATCCGCG
>JAAYBP010000226.1 GCA_012730075.1 Acidimicrobiales bacterium
CCCACCGTCACCCGCTACGAGCTCGAGCTCGGTCCGGGTGTGAAGGTCGCCCGGGTCACCAGCCTCCACAAGGACATCGCCTACGCCATGGCGACCCCCGACGTGCGCATCCTGGCGCCGATCCCGGGCAAGCAGGCGATCGGCGTCGAGATCCCCAACGCGAGCAAGCAGCTCGTCACCGTCGGCGACATCCTCGCCAGCCCCGAGGCGCGGGCCGCCACCCACCCCCTCCAGGTCGCCGTCGGCCGCGACATCGACGGCAACGCCGTCATGGCCGACCTGGCCTCCATGCCCCACGTGCTGATCGCCGGCACCACCGGCGCGGGCAAGTCGTCGTGCATCAACTCGCTGCTCACGTCGGTGTTGATGCGGGCGACGCCCGACCAGGTGCGGATGATCCTCATCGACCCGAAGCAGGTCGAGATGGGGCAGTACGACCGGCTGCCGCACCTGCTCACCGAGGTCGTCACCGAGCCGCGCAAGGCGGCCAACGCCCTGTCGTGGGCGGTGCGCGAGATGGAGCGCCGCTACGACCTGCTGGCCAAGGTCGGGTTCCGTGACATCACGGGCTACAACGCGGCCTACGACCGCGGCGACCTCCAGCCCGAGACGCCCCTCGACCCGACCTACCCTCGGCTGCCGTTCGTCCTCGTCGTGGTCGACGAGCTGTCCGACCTGATGATGGTCGCCGCCCGCGACGTCGAGGAGTCGATCACGCGCATCGCCCAGAAGGCCCGGGCGGTCGGCATCCACCTGGTGATCGCCACCCAGCGGCCGTCGGTCAACGTGATCACCGGCCTGATCAAGGCCAACGTGCCGAGCCGCTGGGCGTTCGCGGTGTCGAGCGCCACCGACAGCCGGGTGATCCTCGACCAGGTCGGCGCCGAACGGCTGCTCGGCCAGGGCGACATGCTCATGGTCGGTCCGTCGTCCTCGATCCCGCACCGGGTGCAGGGCTCGTGGGTCACCGAGGACGAGGTGCGCCAGGTCGTCGCCCACTGGCGCCGCCAGGCCCCCGAGGTCGCCTACGACCGGGCGGTGCAGGGCAGCGACGACGCGGCCGCCGGCGGGGGTTCCGGGTCCGGCGGCGCGGGCGGTGACGACGACGATGATCTGCTCGCCCAGGCCACCGAACTGGTGGTGCGCAGCCAACTCGGGTCCACCTCGATGCTCCAGCGCAAGCTGAAGGTCGGGTTCGCCCGCGCCGGTCGCCTGATGGACCTCCTCGAGCAGCGCGGCGTCGTCGGGCCGTCGGTCGGATCCAAGGCCCGCGAGGTGCTGATGACCGTCGAGGAGCTCGAGGCCGGCGCCGCCACCGGAGGCGGAGGCGGGGGCGTCGGCGGGGGAGGGCCCACCGAGGAGTCGATCGCCGGGCCGCCGCCCGCCCCCGGCGACGCCTTCCCCGGTTCCCCGTCCGGCGGCGACCCGGCCGAGCCCTTCTGACGCTCGGCGTCGTCCCGGTTCTTGGCGCGTCAGCGGTCTCTGGTGGCCGCCTGCGGACCTAGAAGCGATGGTGACCTCGTTCCTCCCGGTTCTTGGCGCGTGGGCGGTCATCCCTGACCGGCTGCGGACCTAGAAGCGATCGACCTCGAGCCCGATCCGACACCCGACGCGGGCAATTCTTGACCTGTCCGGTAGGGTATTGGCCGTGAAGGTCATCGGTTTCCCCAACCCGGTCGACGAGATCTCGGCCCGCCTCGTCGCCGCCGGTGTGGTCGTCCTGAGCGGTGCCTACGTCGTCACCGGCTGGACGCCCCTGGTGGTCGTGCTCGCCCTCGGGTTCCTGGCCCGGGTACTCACCGGACCGACCCTGTCACCGCTCGGGCAGCTCGTCACCCGGGTCGTGCGGCCCGCCCTGCCGGTCGAGCCGCGCCCGACGCCCGGCCCGCCCAAGCGCTTCGCCCAGGGCATCGGCGCCACCCTGTCGACCGCCGCCGTCGTGCTCGCCCTCGCCGGGGCGGTCGGCGCGAGCCGCGGGGTCGTCGCCGCCGTCACCGTCGCCGCCACCCTCGAATCCGCCCTCGGCTTCTGCCTCGGCTGCAAGGTGTTCGCCCTCCTGATGCGGTGGGGCGTCATCCCCGAGTCGGTGTGCGCCGAGTGCGCCGACCTCTCGTCCCGGCTGGCCCGCACCGGGACCTGAGCGCGCGCCGCGGTCAGGCCCCGGGCCCCGCGGACGCGATCCCGAGCACCTCGTCGAGGGCGACGTCGGGTGCGCACGAGTGCACCGCCCACGTGACGCCGGGGACCTCGAGGAGGGCGGGGTCGTCGAACGGCGACACCCGCACGGCGACGTCGAACCCGTCGAGGCTGCCTCGCATCCGCTCGATCTCGGCGAGGGCCCGCTCCAGGTCGGCGACGCCGACCTCGATGGCGAACAGCCCGTCGTAGTGGGCGGCCCGGCGAACGGGGCGCAGGGCCCGCTCGCGCGCCGCGAACCACATCGGGATGCGGGGCCGCTGCACCGGCCGGGGACGGAACGTGACGCCGTCGACGGTGAGGTGGGGGCCGGTGTGCTCGACGTGCTCGCCGGCCCAGGCGCGCGCGAGCACCTCGGCGCCCTCGTCGAGGATGGCGCCGCGGGTGACCGGGTCGACCACCTCGCCGAAGCGGGTCAGTTCGCCGCCTCCGTCCACGCCCAGGCCGAGCCCGACGGTGAGGCGGCCGCCGCTCAGGTGGTCGATCGTCGTGGCCTGGCGGACGAGGGTCGACACCCGGCGTCGCGAGATCGGCGTGACCATGGGGCCGAGGCGGATGCGCCGGGTGCGCAGGGCGATCGCCGCGAGCATCGTCCAGACGTCGGCGATGTCGCGGACCTCGTCGGGGTCGCGGTGGACGTGGTCCCACAGGAACAGGCCGTCCCAGCCCGCCTCCTCGACCGCGACGGCGAGGCGCATCATCGCCTCGGGGTCGCTCAGCTCGGCGAAGGGGGCGACGTACAGGGCGTGGTGCACGGACGGACCGTACCGGGGGAGTGCGACGGGGCGCCGGTAGGCTCGACCGCCGTGTCCGAACGCACCTACTGGGTGGAGACGCTCGGCTGCCCCAAGAACCAGGTCGACTCGGACAAGCTCACCGGGAGGCTGGTCGCCGACGGGCTGCGCGAGGCGGCCGACCCCACCGCGGCCGACGTGGTGGTGGTCAACACCTGCGCGTTCGTCGAGGAGGCCCGGCAGGAGTCGATCGACACGATCCTCGATCTCGCCGGCGGCCGTCGCGAGGGCGCCCGCCTGGTCGTGACCGGTTGTCTGGCCGAGCGCTACGGCGACGAGCTGGCCGAGGCCCTGCCCGAGGTCGACGCGGTCGCCGGCTTCGGCCACGAGCTGCTCGGGACGGGCGGTCCCGCGTCGGGCAGCGTGCCGGTGCAGCTCCGGGCCCGTCCGGAGGTGCCCGACTTCGACCTGCTGAACCTGCCCCGCCCGGCGGCGACCGCCCCGTGGGCCTACGTCAAGGTCGCCGAGGGCTGCGACCGGGCGTGCGGCTTCTGCGCCATCCCGTCGTTCCGGGGCCCGCAGCGCAGTCGCGACGCGGCGTCGATCCTCGCCGAGGTCGACTCGCTCGGCGCTCGGGAGATCGTGCTCGTCGCCCAGGACCTGGCGTCCTACGGCCGTGACCAGGGCGTGGGGGAGCGGGGCCTGGTGCCGCTGGTGGGTGAGGTGGCCGCCCGGGTCGACCGGGTGCGCCTGCTGTACCTGTATCCGTCGGACCTCACCGACGCCCTCGTCGACGCGATCTGCGCCACGGGCGTGCCGTACTTCGACCTGTCCCTCCAGCACGTCTCGCGCCCGCTGCTCCGCCGGATGCGCCGTTGGGGTGACGGTGACCGGTACCGCCGCCGCATCGACGACATCCGGGCCCGCGAGCCCGACGCCGCCCTGCGGTCGAACTTCATCGTCGGCTACCCCGGCGAGACCGAGGACGACCACGACGCGCTGCTCCGCTTCGTCGAGGAGGTCGAGCTCGACTGGTGTGGCTTCTTCGCCTACTCCCGCGAGGACGGCACCTACGCGGCCGATCTCGACGGCGCGGTCGACCCCGGCCTGATGGTCGAGCGCCTGGCCGAGCTGCGCGAGGTGCAGGACGGCATCACCGCCCGCCGCCGGGCCGACCTGATCGGCACCGAGGTCGAGGTCCTGGTCGACGAGCCCGGCGTCGGCCGCTCACACCGGGAGGCGCCGGAGATCGACGGCGTGGTCCACGTGCCCGCCTCGCTCCCCGTCGGGGCGCTGGCGACGGTCACCGTCACCGGAGCCCTCGGTCCCGACCTGGAGGCCCGCTGATCGCGGCCGGAGGCCGGCCGATCGCGGCAGGAGGCGCGCCGATAGCGGCTGGATGCGGGCCGATAACGGCCGACAGGGAAAATGTGACCTTCACCGGCCTCGACGGGTCAGAGCGGACGTGAGCGAGCGCCCCGACCCCGTCGTCCTGCCCCCGGACGACCGTTACGGACCCTCCGCGCTGGCCACGCCCGCCAACGCGGTGACCGTCATCCGCCTGATCTTCTCGCCGGCGCTGCTCGTGCTGATCGTGCGGGAGCCGTCGTCGTGGGGCGCGGTGGCGCTGTGGACCGTGCTCGCCTTCAGCGACGGCATCGACGGGGCGCTGGCCCGCCGCCACGGCACGACCCGCTCCGGGGCGTTCCTCGACCCGCTGGCCGACAAGGTGCTCGTGCTCGGGGCCCTGATCGCCCTGGTCGCCGCCGGCCGCTTCTCGTGGGTGCCCGTCGCCCTGATCGGCGCCCGGGAGCTGGCGATCTCGGCGTACCGCACTCACCTGGGCCGCTCGGGGCTGGCGGTGCCGGCCCGGCCGCTGGCGAAGGCCAAGACCGTCGTGCAGGAGTTCGCCGTCGCCGCCGCGCTGCTGCCGTGGACCACCGGCCACCCCGGTCTGGCCGAGGCGATCCTCTGGGTCGCGGTGGCGCTGACCCTCATCACCGGCGCGCAATACCTGCTCGACGGCCGCGACGCCGCCACCACCCTCGGCCACCGCCCCGCCGGCTGACCCGACCCCGCGGCCTCACCGCGCCCGACCCACACGAGGTGCCAGGAGCGTTAGCGGACAGCGAGCGTCGCCGCTAGACGGATTCCTCGCTGCGCTCGGAACTTGCGGTGCCGTGCTTGCTGGGTCGGCCTCGCCTATCGGCTCGGCCTCCAGGCACCTCGTGTGGTTGGACCGTTTGCGGGACGACCCGCGTCAGGCTTCGAGGTCGGCGATGGCCTCGCTGAGGGCGATGAGGCGGCGGGCGTTGTCGACGTGCATGTTCTCGATCATGCGGCCGTTGTGGGTGACGACGCCCTTGCCGGCGGCGATGCCCTCCTCGAAGGTGGCGATCAGCGCCCGGGCGTCGTCGACCGCCTCGGGGGCCGGCGCCCACACCCGGTTGGCCGGTTCGAGCTGGCTCGGGTGGATGAGGGTCTTGCCGTCGAAGCCCATCTGGCGGCCCTGGACGCACTCGGCCTCGAAGCCGTCGGGGTCCTTGATGTCGTTGTAGACGCCGTCGAGGATCACCTTGCCGGTGGCCCGGGCGGCGAGCAGGCACAGGCCGAGGCCGGTGAGCAGCGGGGCCCGACCGGGGACGTGCTCGGCGTGGAGCTCCTTGGCGAGGTCGTTGGTGCCCATCACCAGCACGGTCAGCCGCTCCGACGCGCCGGCGATGGCGGCGGCGTCGAGCATGGCCACCGGCGTCTCGACCATGGCCCAGATGGCGGTGTGGTCGGGGGCGCCGGCCTTCTCGAGGGCGGCCTCGATGGCGGCGACCTCGGCGACCGAGCCGACCTTGGGGACGACGACGGCGGCGGGCCCGGCGGCGGCCGCGGCGGCGACGTCGTCGGCGTGCCACTCGGTGTCGGCGCCGTTGACGCGGATCGTCAGCTCCCGGCGGCCGTACTCGCCGGACGCGACGGCGGCGGCGACCCGGTCGCGGGCCTCGGCCTTGGCGTCGGGGGCGACGGCGTCCTCGAGGTCGAAGATGATCGCGTCGGCGGGCAGGCCCTTGGCCTTCTCGAGGGCGCGCTCGTTGGCGCCGGGCATGTAGAGCACCGAGCGGCGGGGGCGGAGGTCGGCCACGTCAGGCCTCCGAACCGGCGAAGCCGTAGCGCTCGGCCAGCTCCGGGTCGCGCTCGGCCAGCTCCTTGGCGAGCGACAGGATCACGTGGCACTGCTTGACCGAGGCGTCGTCCTCCATCTTCCCGTCGAGCATCACCGCGCCGGTGCCGTCGCCCATCGCCTCGATCACCCGCTGGGCGTGGGCGACGTCGGCCGGGTCGGGGGAGAACACCTTCTTGGCGATGTCGATCTGCACCGGGTGGAGGCTCCACGCGCCGACGCAGCCGAGCAGGTAGGCGTTGCGGAACTGGTCCTCGCAGGCGACGACGTCCTTGATGTCGCCGAAGGGCCCGTAGAAGGGGAGGATCCCGTTGGCGGCGCAGGCGTCGACCATGCGGGCGATCGTGTAGTGCCACAGGTCCTGCTGGTAGACGGAGCGCTCGCCGTCGATGTCGCCGTCGGGCGGATCCTGGCGGACGAGGTAGCCGGGGTGGCCGCCGCCGACGCGGGTGGTCTTCATGCGGCGGTTCGCGGCCAGGTCGGCCGGTCCGAGCGAGAGGCCCTGCATGCGGGGGCTGGCGGCGCAGATCTCCTCGATGTTGGTCACGCCCCGGGCGGTCTCGAGGATGGCGTGGAGCATCAGCGGACGCGTGAGTCCGGCCCGCGCCTCGAGCTGGGCGAGGAGGCGGTCGACGTAGTGGATGTCCTCGGGGCCCTCGACCTTCGGGATCATGATGACGTCGAGTCGGTCGCCGATCTCGGTGACCGCGGCGGTGAGGTCGTCGAGCACCCACGGCGAGTCGAGGCTGTTGACGCGCGTCCAGAACTGCGCCGGGTTGGCGGCGTCCCACTCCTTGCCGACCTGGATCAGGCCCGCCCGGGCGGCCTCCTTGTCGGAGGCGGGCACGCCGTCCTCGAGGTTGGCGAGCAGGACGTCGACCTTGGCGGCCATGTCGGGGACCTTGGCGACCATCTTGGCGTTGGCCGCCGGGAAGAAGTGAATCATCCGCGACGGCCGGACCGGGATCTCCCGCAGCGGCTCGGGCGCTCCGAGGGCGAGGGGGCGGAAGAAGTCCTTCGGGCTGCGCACGGTGGCCTCCAGCGGCGGGATCGGGGTCGCTCCGGAACCTAGGACGCCCCGGCGCGGCACGAGAAACCCCGGCGGCCCGGGGGTGACCGGTAGCGTCGCCCGCCGTGGACCCGACCCCCGACGACCGCGCCGACCGCGGCCTGCCGCCGATGCCCGAGGGCCTCTGGGAGCAGCAGGCGTCGTGGTGGCAGGAGGGCTTCACCGACGGCGCCGACGTCGAGTACGTCGAGCAGATCATGCCGCTGGCCGCCCGGTGGCTCGACGGGATGGACCGGGTGCTCGACGTGGGCACCGGCGAGGGCCAGATCGCCCGCCAGTGCCGCGAGCGGGGGGCGAGCCTGGTCGTCGGCCTGGACCCGACCCGCAACCAGATCCGCGAGGCGGCCGCACGCGGCGGGGGACCGGCCTACGCGCTCGCCGGCGCGGCGGCCCTGCCGGTCGCCGACGCCTCCTTCGACGCCGTGGTCGCGTGCCTCGTCTTCGAGCACGTGGTCGCGGTCGACGACGCCCTCGCCGAGATCGCCCGGGTGCTGCGCCCCGGCGGGCGCTTCGCGTTCTTCCTCAACCACCCGCTGCTCCAGACGCCGAACAGCGGCTGGATCGACGACCACGTGCTCGACCCGCCCGAGCAGTACTGGCGGATCGGGCCGTACCTCGACGAGGACCTCACGCTCGAGGAGGTCGAGCTCGGGGTGCACATCCCGTTCGTGCACCGCCCCCTCGGCCGCTACGTCAACGCCCTGGCCGACCTGGGCCTGCTGGTGCGCCACATGGAGGAGCCGTCCCCGCCGCCGGGGTTCCTCGCCGCCGCCCCGCAGTACCCCCAGGGCGGCTCCTACCCGCGCCTCCTGGTCCTGATCACCGAGAAGGTGACCGGCCTGGCGCCCCTGTGACGCGGTGAGCGGACGATGAGCGCGGTCGGGCCGCCGGTGGCCGACACGCCGATGTGGCTCAGCCACCACTGGCCGGCGCAGTACGAGCGGTGCGCGGTGATCGCCGGAGGCCACGTCTGCCGCCGGTGCCTCTGGCTCTATCCGGTGGCGATCGTCTCGGCGATGGTCGCGGCGTGGGGCCCGTGGTGGCCTCGATCGTGGGACCCGGTGCTGATCCCGCTGCTGCCGTTCCCCGCGGTCGTGGAGTTCGTGCTCGACAACCTGCGGCTGGTCCGGTACTCGCCCGTGCGTCAGGTGGTGCTGACCGCCGTCGGCGCCGTCGCCGCCGGGGCGGGCTACGTTCGCTACCTCGACCGGCCCGGCGATCCGCTCGTGTGGGGCACCGTGGCCATCTGGGGCACGGTGTGCCTGGTGGCGGCGGTCGTCGGCCACCGGCGGAACCGGACCTGACCCGACCCGACCCTGAAACCCGACCCGGGAGAACACCGTGGACCCCATCCTGTTCGAGTGCGGCGCCGACGCCGCCGGCGCCCTGCACACCGCCAACGGCGCCCTCGCGTCGATCGGCTACGCGATCACGCCGGGCGCCGACGGGTGGAGCGCCCGGGCCGAGGTGGGTTCGGCGGCCGGTCGGCTGGTCGGCGGTGGCTTCGTGCGCCGCATGATCGTCGACGTCCAGGTCACCCAGGGCTCCCAGCCGGGGACGAGCCGGGTCGTCGTCACCCCGGCGATGTCGGGGTGGAGCGGCGGCGCGCTCGGCGTGTCGAAGGCGAAGAAGGAGATGCAGAACATCCACTCGACCGTCGGCCAGGCGCTCCACCAGGCGGGGCTGCTCGCCAGCTGAGCCCCCGTGGCCCCTTCCGTACACTTCGCGGCGTGACCGAGTTCGTCGTCATCACCGGCCTCTCGGGGGCCGGACGGTCCACCGTCGCCGGAGTGCTGGAGGACCGCGGCTGGTTCGTCATCGACAACCTGCCCACGTCGCTGCTCGGGAAGGTCGTCGAGCTGGCCCAGGCGCCCGGCGCCGCGCACGACCAGGTCGCGCTCGTCATGGGGCCGGGGGCGATCTTCGAGGACCCCGACTCCCTGCTCGCCCCGCTCCGCTCCGGCGGCGGCAACCTGCGGGTCGTCTTCCTCGACGCGTCGACCGACTCGCTCGTGCGTCGCTACGAGATGACCAAGCGTCGGCACCCCGTCGGCGGTCTGACCCTCGCCGAGTCGATCGAGCGGGAACGGCGCCTCGCCGAGCGCCTCCGCGAGGGCGCCGACATCGTGATCGACACCTCCGACCTGTCGGTGCACGACGTGCGCCAGCGGGTCGAGGACCTGATCGACACGACGCTGCCAGGAGGCATGGCTCTCACCGTCAGCTCGTTCGGCTACAAGCACGGCCTGCCGCCCGACGCCGACCTGGTGTTCGACTGCCGGTTCCTGCCCAACCCGCACTGGGTCGACGACCTCCGTCCCAAGACCGGCCTCGACGATGCGGTCCGCCACCACGCCCTCGACCACCCCGCCGCCGGACCCTTCCTCGATCGGGTCACCGAGCTGGTCACCATGCTCGTGCCCGAGTACGTCCGGGAGGGCAAGGCCTACCTGCACGTCGCGTTCGGGTGCACCGGGGGGCGCCACCGGTCGGTCGCGGTCGCCCAGGAGGTGGCCGCCCGCCTCGGCGCCGAGGGGTCCGAGCCCACCGTCACCCACCGGGACGTCGACCGGTGAGCCGCGCCCCACGCGTCGCCTGCGTCGGCGGAGGCCACGGGCTGGCGGCCACGCTCCGGGCGGTGCGCCCGTGGGCGGGCGAGGTGACCGCCGTGGTGTCGGTCGCGGACGACGGCGGGTCCAGCGGCCGCCTGCGCGACGACATGGGCATCGCCCCGCCCGGCGACCTGCGCCGCTGCCTGAGCGCGCTCGCCGACCCGGCCTCGGCGCTGGGAGCCGCGCTCGAGCACCGCTTCCGTGACGGCGACCTCAAGGAGCACGCCCTCGGCAACCTGCTGATCGCCGGGCTCGTCGACCACGGCCTCGACCTTCAGACCGCCCTGGCCGAGGTCGGCAGGCTCGTCGGCGCGGCGGGCCGGGTGCTGCCCGCGTCCAGCGTGCCGGTCACCCTCACCGGGCGGCGCGACGACGATGCCTGGGTCGAGGGCCAGGTCGAGGTGCAGGGTGCGTCGGGGGTGCGTCAGGTCGGCATCCGTCCGCTCGACGCCCCGTCGTCGCCGGCCGTGGTCGCCGCCATCGCGGCCGCCGACCTCGTCGTCCTCGGGCCCGGGTCGCTCTTCACCAGCGTGCTCGCCGCCGCGGTCGTGCCCGCGGTCGCCGAGGCCCTGGCCGCGACGTCCGCCACCCGCGTCCTGGTGATGAACCTGGGACCGCAGACGGGCGAGACCGCCGGGCTCGACCCCGACGAGCACCTCCGCATCGCCTGCGCCCACGGCCTGCCCGTCGACGTCGTGCTCGCCGACCCGCGGTTCGCGCCGACGGCCGCGCCCGGGCGCGTCGTGGTCGCCGAGGTCGGCGTCCCGGGACGGGCGGTGCACGACCCCGAGCGCCTCGGCGCCGCCCTCGCTCCGCTCGTCTCGTCCGGCTGACCCTCGGCTACGGTCGGCGCCGTCACCCGGTCGGGCGGTCGCGCCCCGACCCGCAACCAGAAGGAACCTCCACCCATCATGAGCATCCGTGTCGGCATCAACGGCTTCGGTCGGATCGGTCGTAACTTCTTCCGGGCGGTGAAGGCCTCCGGGGCCGACGTCGACTTCGTCGCGGCGAACGACCTCGGCTCGCTCGACACCATGGCCCACCTGCTCGCCCACGACACCGTGGCCGGCCGCTACCCGGGCACGATCAAGGTCGTCGACGACGGCATCGAGGTCGACGGCGACACGGTCAAGATCCTCGCCGAGCGCGACCCGGCGCAGCTCCCGTGGGGCGACCTCGGCGTCGACGTCGTCGTCGAGTCCACCGGCTTCTTCACGTCCCGCGAGAAGGCCGCCGCCCACGTCGAGGCCGGTGCCCCCCGGGTCATCGTGTCGGCCCCGGCCACCAACGCCGACGCCACGTTCGTGGTCGGCGTCAACGACGACACCTTCGATCCCGAGAACCACGTCGTCGTGTCGAACGCGTCGTGCACCACGAACTGCTTCGTCCCGATGATCAAGGTGCTCGACGACGCGTTCGGCGTCGAGCAGGGCCTGATGAACACGATCCACGCCTACACCGGCGACCAGCAGCTCGTCGACGGCCCGCACAGCGACCTGCGCCGGGCCCGCGCCGCCGCGGTGAACATCGTCCCCACGTCCACCGGCGCCGCCCGGGCCACCGGCCTGGTGCTCCAGGCGATGCAGGGCAAGCTCGACGGCACGTCGCTGCGGGTCCCGGTGCCCACCGGCTCGGTCACCGACTTCACCGGCCTGCTCAAGACCGCCGCGTCGGTCGAGGAGATCAACGCCGCGTTCAAGGCCGCCGCCGAGAGCGGACCGCTCGCCAAGGTGATCGACTACTCCGAGGAGCCGCTGGTCAGCAGCGACATCGTGCAGTCGCCCGCCTCGGTCACCTTCGACTCCGGCCTCACGATGAGCCAGGGCAACCTGGTCAAGGTGCTGGGCTGGTACGACAACGAGTGGGGCTACTCGAACCGCCTGGTCGACCTGGCCCTCATCGTCGGCGCCGCCAACAAGTAGGTGGCCGCCGCCGACGTCCCCACCCTCGAGGACCTGGAGGCCGGCCTCGGCGGGCTCGACGGCAAGCGGGTGCTGGTCCGGGCCGACCTCAACGTCCCGCTCCGCGACGGGCGCATCACCGACGACCTGCGGATCCGCGCCGCGCTGCCCACCCTGCGGTGGCTCACCGAGCGCGGGGCCCAGGTCACCGCGTGCTCCCACCTCGGGCGACCGAAGGGCGCGCCCGACCCGCAGTTCTCGATCGACCCGGTCCGGGCCCGCTTGGCCGAGCTCGCGCCCGAGGTCGAGGTGATGGAGAACCTGCGGTTCGACCCGGGGGAGACCGCCGACGACCCCGCGTTCGTCGCCCGGCTGGTCGAGGGCCGCGACGCCTACGTCAACGACGCGTTCGGCGCGTCGCACCGGGCCCACGCGTCGATCGTCGGTCCCCCCCGGTCCCTCCCGAGCGCGGCGGGGCGGCTGCTCGCACGCGAGGTCGAGGTCCTCCTCGGCTGCCGTGAGCACCCGCGGCGGCCGTTCGTCGGCATCCTCGGCGGGGCCAAGGTCAGCGACAAGCTCGGGGTGATCGACGCCCTGCTCGGCGTGTGCGACCGCTTGGTGATCGGCGGCGGGATGTGCTTCACGTTCCTCGCCGCCCAGGGCCACCGGGTCGGCTCCTCGCTGCTGGAGGAGGACCAGGTCGCCAACTGCCGGGCCCTGCTCGAATCGGGCGCCGCGATCCACCTGCCCACCGACGTGACCGCCCTCGGCCCCGGCGGCCGCATCGGCGACCCCGAGGCCGGCGGCGAGGTCCGCCAGGTCGGCGCCGACGTGCCCGAGGGCTGGATGGGCCTCGACATCGGCCCCGGCACCGCGGCCGAGTTCTCCGACGTGATCGCCGAGGCCGGCCAGGTGCTCTGGAACGGGCCGATGGGCGTGTTCGAGGACCCCCGCTTCGAGGCGGGCACCCGCACCGTCGCCGAGGCGGTCGCCGAGTGCCGCGGCTTCACCGTCGTCGGCGGCGGCGACAGCGCCGCCGCGGTGGCCCAGTTCGACCTGGCCGACCGCATCGACCACATCTCCACCGGGGGCGGGGCCAGCCTCGAGCTGATCGAGAACGGCGACCTCCCCGGCCTGGCCGCCCTGCGGGGCGACGCCACCGACTGACAGGAGCACCCCATGGCCGAGCGCACCCCGCTGATCAGCGGCAACTGGAAGATGCACCACAACCACTTCGAGGCCCTGGCCACGGTGCAGAAGCTGGCGTACCTGCTCGACGACCTCGACGGGGCGGTCGAGGTGTCGGTGCACCCGCCGTTCACCGACCTGCGGACGCTCCAGACCGCCATCGAGCAGGACCGCATGGAGATCGCCCTCGGCGCCCAGCACTGCCACTGGGAGGAGAAGGGCGCGTTCACCGGCGAGGTCGCCCCGGCGATGCTGGCCAAGCTGAACGTCCGCTACGTGATCGCCGGCCACTCCGAGCGGCGCGAGCTGTTCGGGGAGACCGACGAGTGGGTCAACCGCAAGGTCCTGGCGATCCTCGCCAACGGCATGACGCCGATCCTGTGCTGCGGCGAGACCCTCGACGAGCGCGAGGCCGGCGGCACCGCCGACAAGGTCTCCGGCCAGGTCCGGGCCGGCCTCGAGGGCGCCAGCCCCCAGCAGGTCGGGGCCCTGGTGATCGCCTACGAGCCGATCTGGGCGATCGGCACCGGCCGCACCGCGAGCGCCGAGGACGCCCAGGAGACCTGCGCCCTGGTCCGGGCCACCGTCGCCGAGGTCGCGGGCGCCGACGCCGCCTCGACCGTGCGGGTCCAGTACGGCGGGTCGGTCAAGCCGGCCAACGCGGCCGAGCTGATGGCGCAGCCCGACATCGACGGCGCCCTGGTCGGCGGCGCCTCGCTCGACGCCGAGGACTTCGCCCGGATCGTGCGCTACCGCGACTCCTGAGCCCGCTCCCCGGGCGGTCTCGCGGGCGTTCGACCTGCGGATGTGGTAGGGCGGGATCGGTGGTCGGGATGACCGCCGAACGGCCCGGTCCCGCTCACGTCGTACAGGCCTGTGGTACTTTCGCCGCCAGATCGCCGGTACGTGTGTCCCGCGACACAGGTGGGCGGTGATCGGTCCGGAGGACCATCCCCCAGACCATCCCTGGAACCCATTCAAGGAGACCCCCACATGGTCCGCAGTCGACGATTGCTCTCCCTCCTTGCCCTCTTGCTCGGCTTCACGCTGATCGCCGCCTCCTGCGGGAGCGACGACGACAGCGGTTCCGAGGGGGAGAACGGCACCGATGAGGAGACCGAAGTCCCCGAAGGTGGCGACCTCGTCCTCGGAGCCGAGCAGGAGCCCGACTGCGTCGACTGGATCTCCAGCTGCGCCGGCGCGAGCTGGGGCTACTGGACGATCAACGTCAACACCATGCCCCGCGCCTACGACGTCGTCGCCGACGGCGACGGCTGGGCCTACACCCCGAGCATCCTCCTCGACGGGGAGCCCGAGCTCGAGACCGACCCGCAGCAGGTCGTGACCTACCGCATCAGCGAGGACGCGGTGTGGAGCGACGGCGAGCCGATCACCTCCTCGGACTTCAAGTACACGTGGGAGCAGATCACCACGGGTGAGGACATCTACGACCCGACCGGGTACGTGAACATCGAGTCGGTCGACGACAGCGATCCCGCGGTCGCCGTGGTCACCTTCTCCGAGGTCTACGCCGGCTGGAAGGGCCTCTTCGGCGGCGGCTACGGCATCTACCCGTCGCACATCCTCGAGGGCGAGGACCGCAACGCCGCCATGGCCAACGGCTACGACTTCTCCGGCGGCCCGTGGATCCTGGAGGCCTGGAACAAGGGCTCGGAGATCGTCCTGGTCCCGAACGAGAACTACTGGGGCGAGCAGCCGAAGCTCGACTCGGTGACGTTCCAGATCATCACCGACACGTCCGCCGAGTTCTCGGCGTTCAGCTCGGGTTCGGTCGAGGCGATCTACCCGCAGCCGCAGCTCGACGTGGTCGACGCCATCAACGAGGGCATCGACGGCAACAGCAGCTTCTCCGCCGAGACCGGCAACATCGAGGCGCTGTGGATGAACAACGACGCCTTCCCGTTCGACAGCCTCGCCGTGCGGCAGGCCTTCGCCTACAGCCTCGACCGTGACGCCATCGTCGAGGCCCTGTTCGGCGGCCTGGGCATCACCGAGGCGTGGAACACCCTGAACCCGCCGATCCAGGAGGCCTTCACCGACCAGGAGGCGTTCGCCGACTACACCCTCGACCTCGAGCAGGTCGACACCCTCATGACCGGCGACGGTTGGGAGAAGAACGGCGACGGCATCTGGGAGAAGGACGGCGAGACCGCGACGATCGAGTTCATCACCACCTCGGGCAACGCCCGGCGTGAGCGGACCCAGGAGATCGTCATCGAGCAGGCCGGCGAGGCCGGGTTCGAGGTCACGACGAACAACCAGGAGGCCGGTACCTTCTTCGGGCAGCTCCTGCCCGACGGCGACTACCAGCTCGGGCTCTACGCCCAGGTGCTGACCACGCTCGATCCCTCGACCTGCAACCTGTTCTGCTCGCAGAACATCCCGTCGGAGGACAACGACTTCAGCGGTCAGAACTGGCAGCGCGTGAACGTGCCGGAGCTCGATCCGCTGCTCACCACGCTCGACAACAGCCTCGACGAGGCCGAGCGGGCCACGGCCGGCAAGGACGCCGACGGGGTCATGGCCGAGAACCTCATCTCGCTGCCGCTCGACCCGCTGCCCAACATCCTGCTGTGGAGCGACAACATCGTCGGCCCCGTCGCCGACAACCCGATCCTCGGGCCGTTCAGCAACATGAACGAGTGGGGTCTCGCCTGATCCGGCACCGGATCCCCACGTGATGTGACCCGACGGGGGGCTCGGCGCCAGCCGGGCCCCCCGTCGGCATCCGAGGCCCCGACCACGCGGGAGCGCGCCATTGTTCTTCTACGTCCTCCGCCGGCTGCTGATCTCGATCCCGGTCGTCCTGATCGCGTCGTTCCTGCTGTTCTGGTTCGTGCGCGAGACCTTCGACCCGACGGCCCGGCTGCGGACGTCGCGCGACCCCACGGTCATCCAGCGCGAGACCGAGCGCCTGGGCCTCGACAAGCCGATCCCCGTCCAGTACGGGAAGTGGCTGAAGGAGTTCGTCAAGGGCGACTGGGGAACGAGCAACCGCACGCGCGAGCCGGTCACCGACATGGTGCGCCGGGCGCTGTGGAACACCGTGCAGCTGATCTTCTGGGGGATCGTCGTGTCGGCCTTCCTCGCGGTGGCCGTCGGCGTCTTCTCGGCGGTACGCCAGTACACGATCCCCGACTACGTGCTCACCGGCCTCAGCTACATCGCCATAGCCATGCCCCCGTTCTGGTTCGGCCTGCTCGCGATCAACCTGGCCGCGTTCAAGATCCCCGAGTGGTTCGACCTCGACGAACGCCCGGTCGACTTCGTCGGCCTGCACTCGGCCCGCAAGTCGGGGTTCAACAAGGACTACCTGCGCCACCTGGTGCTGCCGGTGATGACCCTCAGCGTGCAGATCATCGGTAGCTGGAGCCGCTTCCAGCGCGCTGCCATGCTCGACGTGTTGAGCGCCGACTACATCCGCACCGCCCGGGCCAAGGGCGTCCCGCGGGGCAAGGTCATCTTCAAGCACGGCGTGCGCAACGCCCTGATCCCGTTGATCACCGTGATGGCCGTCGACATCGGCCTGCTGTTCGGTGGTCTGCTGGTCACCGAACAGATCTTCTCGATCGCCGGGATGGGCAAGATGTTCGTCGACGCCCTCCTCCAGGGCGACATCGCCGTGCTGGAGGCGTGGATGATCGTGGTGGCGATCTTCGTGATCGTGTTCAACCTGCTCGCCGACCTGATCTACAGCGTGCTCGACCCCCGGATCCGGCTCTCGTGACCGCCGTCGCCGCCGGCTCGGGGACCGGCGCCGCCGACCTCCCCGCGCCGCCCGAGGCGCCGCCGCGGAGCCAGTGGCAGCTCTTCCGCCGTCGCTTCCTGCACCACAAGCTGGCCGTGTTCGGCCTGATCGTCATCGTCATCCTGTACGTGCTGGTGTTCGGGGCGAGCTTCTGGGTGCCGAACGACCCGCTGGAGCAGGACGTGCTGCTCGGTACCCAGCCGCCGAGCGGCGAGCACTGGTTCGGCACCGACCAGCTCGGCCGCGACTACTTCGCCCGGGTCATCTACGCCGGTCAGATCTCGCTGAAGATCGGCCTCGCGGTGGCGATCATCTCGACGGTCGTGGGCGCCCTCGCCGGTGCGATCGCCGGCTTCTTCGGCGGCCTCGTCGACCAGATCCTGATGCGGGTCACCGACCTGTTCCTGATCGTGCCGGCGATCGCCATCCTCGCCATCGCGCTGAAGAAGTTCGGCGGCACCGACATCGTGATCATCCTCGTGCTGGCCGGCCTGGGCTGGATGAGCATCGCCCGGGTGGTCCGGGGTCAGGTGCTGTCGGTGAAGGAGAAGGAGTTCGTCGAGGCGGCGCGCGCCATCGGCGCATCGAACGGGCGCATCATCTTCCGTCACATCCTCCCGAACTGCATCGGGCCGATCGTGGTCAACGCCACCCTCGCCATCGCCATCGCCATCGTCACCGAGTCGACCCTGAGCTTCCTCGGCTTCGGCGTGCAGAAGCCCGACACGTCGTGGGGGAACATGCTCTACGACGCCAAGGGCAACGTGCGCTTCGACGAGCACCTCCTGTACTTCCCGGGCCTGTTCATCCTGATCACCGTGCTGTGCGTCAACTTCGTGGGCGACGGCCTGCGCGACGCCTTCGACCCGCAGTCGCGCCGATGACGAGCCCCTACGCCGACCCGGCCGAGACCGACGACCTGGGCCTGGCCGTCGACCCCGACGCGCCGGTGCTCGAGGTCGAGGACCTGCGCGTCGAGTTCGCCACCGACGACGGCCCGGTCACCGCCGTCGACGGCCTCAGCTTCAGGCTCCACCCCAACGAGACCCTCGGCATCGTCGGCGAGTCCGGCTCGGGCAAGAGCGTGACCTCGATGGCGATCCTCGGCCTGCTGCCGTCCACGGCGAGGGTGTCGGGCTCGATCCGCTACCGGGGCCAGGAGCTCGTCGGCCTGAAGGAGCGCCAGCTCCGGCCGCTTCGGGGCAACAAGATCGCCATGGTGTTCCAGGACGCCCTGGCCTCCCTGAACCCGGTTCACCGCGTCGGCGCCCAGATCGCCGAGGCGATCTCGGTTCACCGGTCCGACCTCACCGGCGCCGACCTCGACGCCCGGGTGGTCGAACTGCTCGACGTGGTCGGCATCCCCGATCCCGCCGCCCGGGCCCGGCAGTACCCCCACGAGTACTCCGGCGGCATGCGGCAGCGGGCGATGATCGCCATGGCGATCGCCAACGAACCCGACGTGCTGATCGCGGACGAGCCCACCACCGCCCTCGACGTGACCATCCAGGCCCAGGTGCTCGAGGTGATGGAGCGCATCCGCGATCGCACCGAGTCGTCGGTGATGATCATCACCCACGACCTCGGCGTGGTGGCCGGCGTCGCCGACCGGGTGATGGTCATGTACGCCGGTCGGACCTGCGAGGTCGCCGACGTCGAGAGCACGTTCTACGAGCCGGCCCATCCCTACACCCAGGGCCTCCTCGGGTCGCTGCCCCGGCTCGACTCCCGCTCGAGCGACCGCCTGGCGCGCATCGTCGGCAACCCGCCGTCGCTCCTGGCCCTGCCCCCGGGCTGTGCCTTCCACCCGCGATGCCCGCACGCGGAGGTGCCGGGGCGGTGCAGCGACGAGCGGCCCGAGCTGCGCGACCTGCCCGGCGGGCACCGGGTGGCCTGCCACCGCTCGGAGGAGATCGAGTGGCGGCCGCAGGAGGCCGAGGCGGAGGGCGCCGCCGTACACGACGTCGAGGAGGTCGAGTGACCGCGCCGTCGTCCGAGCCGTCCGCCCCGCCGTCGTCGGGTCCGTCGGCCGAACCGCTGCTGGCCGTACGCGGGCTCGTCAAGGAGTTCCCGATCCGCGCCGGGCTGTTCCGGCGCACCGTCGGTGCCGTGCAGGCGGTGTCGGGCGTCAGCTTCGACCTCCACCGGGGCGAGACGCTGGGCCTGGTGGGGGAGTCCGGGTGCGGCAAGTCCACCACCGGCCGGGCGGTGATGCGCCTGATCCCCGCCACCGCCGGATCGGTCGTGTTCGACGGCGTCGACGTGCAGCGCGCCGGGTCCTCCGCGCTCCGTGCGCTGCGACGCCGCATGCAGATCGTCTTCCAGGACCCGTACGCGTCGCTCAACCCGCGCATGACGGTGCAGGCGATCGTCAGCGAGCCGCTGCGCATCCACGGCGGCTGGAGCGACGGCGGCGCCGAGCGCGTCCGCGACCTGCTCGACCTGGTCGGGCTGCGCCCGGAGCACGCCAACCGGTTCCCGCACGAGTTCTCCGGCGGTCAGCGCCAGCGCATCGGCATCGCCCGGGCCCTCGCCCTCGACCCCGACCTGCTGGTGCTCGACGAGCCGGTGTCCGCGCTCGACGTGTCGATCCAGGCCGGCGTCGTCAACCTGCTCGAGGACATCCAGGACGAGCTGGGCCTCGCGTACCTGTTCATCGCCCACGACCTGTCGGTGGTGCGCCACATCTCCGACCGCGTCGGCGTGATGTACCTCGGCAAGATCGTCGAGCTGGGGACGGCCGACGAGCTGTACGACCAGCCCGCCCACCCCTACACGCAGGCCCTCCTGTCGGCCGTGCCGCTCCCGGACCCCCGCAAGCAGCGCGAGCGCCAGCGCATCGTGCTCGAGGGCGATCCGCCCAACCCGGCCCACCCGCCGTCGGGCTGTCGGTTCCGCACCCGGTGCTGGCGGAAGCTCGAGCTCGAGGCCGACGGGGTCGACACCTCGGCGTGTAGCGAGATCGACCCCCTGCTCAGCGCCGACGAGGTCGGCCACGAGGTGGCGTGCCACTTCCCGAAGGTCCGGGTGATGGTGTGACGGCCGATCGCGGTCGCACCTCCGCCCGGCGCTAGCCTCGTCCTTCCGCCGAGCTCCGAGGAGTCCCGCCCGTGCTGGTCTGGGTTGTCACCACGATCCACATGCTGATGTCCGCGGCGATCATCGTCCTCGTGCTGCTGCACAGCGGCAAGGGCGGCGGCCTGTCCGACATGTTCGGCGGTGGCATGGGCGCGTCGGCGGCCGGATCGACGGTGATGGAGAAGAACCTCAATCGCATCACCGTGCTGGCCGCCCTGGTGTGGAGCTTCACCACCGTCGCGCTCGGGATGCTCCTGACCAACGGCTGACGTTCCGTTACCCTCCCCAGCGTCCGCATCGGATCGACGCAGGGGGTCGGTGGAATGAGGCGAGTGCTCGGGGTCCTGGGTGTGGCCGCGCTGTTCGTCGGCGGTCTCGCCGGCTGCGAGGTCGGGAGCACGCTGAAGCGCTCCGGGGCACCCGCGGTGCTGACCGGCGCGGAGCTGCCGGACCTGATCGGCGCGGAGCCCGGCGACATCGTCGCCTTCCGCCACAGCCGCATCGACGGCGAGCCGACCTGGACGCAGATCCCGGTGCAGGTCGACGAGCGCAAGGTGATCGCGTTCGGCCACCAGCCGGGCACGAACGCCCACGTCGGCCAGACCGGCTCGGTCTACGGCACCGCCGCCACGGGGGCCACCGCCCTCCAGTACGCGGATCCCGGCACGTTCGTCGGCGCCGACGGCGACCCGACCTTCGACGCCGACGACGAGCTGGTGTTCATGCTCTCCGACGCGGGCGGGGTCGCCCCGGCCGACGCCGGTGAGCCGGCGGGCGTGGTGCCCGGGTCGGGCGTGGCGGTGCGGGCCGACGATCCGCTCGACGGCGGCGCCTCCGGCTGGGTGTACCTGTTCACCAGCCCGACGCTCGACCCCTCCGCGGGCCGCGACTACGTCACCTACGACTTCCAGCTCGTGAGCGGCGACTACAAGACGACCTATCTGCGGGCCGACGGCCCCAACCCGGAGACCTCGGTCGTCACCACCGACCGGTACCGCATCGGGTTCACCGACCGGTGGTTCGAGACCGAGTGGCGCACCCGGAACGCCGGCGGGCTCGGCCCCGACCTCCTCGACGGGCACAAGAACGTGTTCGCCTTCGGGGTGTGCGGTCGCAGCAACGCCACCTTCAACGACGCCGAGGGAGCGTTCGTCGCCAACCTCGACGGCCCGGTCCGGGCGATCCGCTCCTACGTCGGCGCCAACAGCGGCCCGAAGACCCAGCGGACCCACTTCTTCTACCGCGACCGCGAGGTGATCCGCACCGACCTGCGGGTGCATGCCATCCCGGCGATCGCCGACTACCTCGACTACAGCGCCTCCGCCGTCGGCATGACCTACCGCAGCTCGACCACCGCGGGCGTGACGATCGACGGCGTCCAGGACTCGGTGTCGAGCGAGATCGCCTCCTGGGAGGCCGTGCACGGCACGCAGGGGACGCTGCTGATCACGAACCGGTTCACGACCACGGCGAGCGGCCTGGCGACGACGTGGTTCCACCGCGATCAGACCGACCCGCCCGAGGACCAGTGCTGGGGCGACGACCACTACTACGGGGCCTCCGGCGCCCACATCGTCGGGCCGATCGCCAACACCGACCCCGCCAGCCCGCCGTTCGCCACGCTGACCGGTTCGCGGACGATCGTGTTCCTCCCCGGCACGACCGATGCCGCGGCGGTCACCGCCGGTGCCACCGCGGTCGCCGACGACGCCGACCACCCCATCACCCTCGCCGCAGCCGCCTACACCCCCTGACCGGACCGGATGGTCCCCGGCACCGGTCCGGTCCGACCGCTCGACGGTCCGGCCCGATCGCTCGGCGGTCCGGCGTGATCGCCGACCCAACCGTGAACGCCTGCCCCCCGTCGACGACTGGTTCCCGCACACGGAACGACGCTCCGACCCCCTCGGATCGGGTTCGGCGCCCGAGCTCCTGCGTGGTACCTTGAGCGACCGCTCCGGGCCCGCCCCGGAGGCCACGTCGGAGTGGCGGAATTGGCAGACGCGCTAGCTTGAGGGGCTAGTGCCCGTTAAG
>JAAYBP010000024.1 GCA_012730075.1 Acidimicrobiales bacterium
CCCATGAGCGCGGTCACGATCGACTGCACCACGACGAGGTACATGAGCTGCCGGTACAGGAACTGCTGGAACGGGACCGCCCACAGGGGCCGCATCGACTCCCGGTCGAGCCGGAACGCGTACATGGCGATGAGCACCTGGACGGCGCTGAAGCCGAGCCACGCCGCCAGCACCGTCAGCGGGTCGCGGAACAGGAGGCCGTACACGAGCCACAGATCGATGAGCGGGGCGATGGCGGGGAACGCGAACTGGAACAGGACCATCGACGGGATCGCCACCCGGCCGACCCGCCCGTGGCGACGGTCGAGCACCGCGCGCCGGTGCTTCCAGATCGCCTGCATCGTCCCGTAGGACCACCGGTACCGCTGGCGCCACAGCGCACCGAGCGTGGCGGGCGCCTCGGTCCAGGCGAGGGCCCGCTCCTCGTAGACGACCGACCAACCCGCCCGGTTGATCGCCATGGTGAGGTCGGTGTCCTCGGCGAGGGTCTCGTCGCTGACCCCGCCCACGTCGGAGAGAGCACCCCGGCGGAACGCGCCGATCGCCCCGGGAACGGTGGGCATGCAGTTGAGCTGCTCGTAGGTGCGCCGGTCGAGGTTGAAGCCCATCACGTACTCGATGTGCTGCCAGCGACCCAGGAGGCGGTTGCGGTTGACCACCTTGGTGTTGCCGCTGACCGCACCTACGCCCGGGTCCTGGAACGGCTGGACCAGGTAGCTGAGCGTGAGCGGATCGAAGCGGGTGTCGCCGTCGACGGTGACGATGAGGTCGTGGCTGGCCGCGGCGATGCCGGTGTTGAGCGCGGCGGGCTTGCCCCCGTTCGGCTGCCGGACGACGCGGACGTTGTCCAGTCCGAGCCCCTCGACGACCTCGGCCGTGCGGTCGGTCGACCCGTCGTCGACGACGATGACCTCGATCTCGGGGTAGTCGCCGCCGGCGAGCGAGCGGACGGCCGCCGCGACCCCGGCCTCCTCGTTGTAGGCGGGGACGATGATCGACACCGGGGGGGTGAAGTCGACGGCCAGTGGTCGGGCGGCGGCGCGGCGGGCGTGCCGCCGCGCCAGCACGATGCTGGCGACCAGGCGGACGATGGTGAGGAGGCCGATCAGCACCCCGATCTGGGGCAGGAGCTCCGACGCTCGCGCCGCGGTGCGCTTCAGGCCGACGATCAGGCGGGACGACACCCGGTCGAACGTGCTCGCGGCGTGCTCGCCGTTGCGCGTGCCGACCGTCTCGGACCCCCCGACCACGTCGGAGACGGTGCGGAACGTCCAGCCCTCCTCCTGGAGCTTCGGGATCAGGACGTCGAGCGCCTCGACGGTCTGGGAGCGGTCGCCGCCTCCGTCGTGGAACAGCATGATGCTGCCGGTCCCCGGTTCGGGCGTCGACTCCTCGACGATTCGCTCGACGCCCGGTCGGGTCCAGTCACGGCTGTCCTGGTCGGTGAGGACGATCAGGTAACCGTCCTCGGCGACGTCGACCAGGCGCTGCCGGTCGTGGACGTCGACGGCGGACGCCATCGAGGAGTACGGCGGGCGGAACAGCGACGTCCGCTCGCCGATCGTGCCGACCAGGGCGGTCTGGGTGAGCGAGAGCTGGAATTCGAGCTCGGTGTCGGTCAGGCCGTTCACGTGGCGGTGGCTGTAGGTGTGGGAGCCGATCTCGTGGCCCTCACGGTGGATCCGCCGCACGACGTCGGGGTTCTCGACCACCCGGGAACCGACCACGAAGAACGTCGCGGGCACGTCGTGACGGTCGAGGACGTCGAGGATCTCGGGTGTCCACCTCGGGTCGGGACCGTCGTCGAACGTGAGGACGACGGTGCCCGGGGCCGGAGCGGTCGTCCGCAGCTCGCCCCCCTGGAGGTCGACGACCGCGCCCGCGTCCGCGGGCAGGGCGGCGCGCGTCTCGCGGATGCGACCGCTGCCGCTGCCGCCTCCGATGCCGTGGGTGCCGTAACCGGCGAGGATCAGCCCGACGGTGATCAGCACGGCGATCGCGCCGAACAGCCACCAGTGCCCCCGGGGCGACCGGTGCCGGGCGCGATCGGCCGGCGATCGCTTCACCGGGCGCGGGAGGGGCGGATGCCCGACTCGACCGACGCCGACGACACGACGTCGGCGGAGCCGTCGGCACCGTCGTCGACGAGCGGGACGAGGACCGGCGCCACGAGTCCATCGCCCCCGGACGGGGTCGTGGTGACCGGCGGCGGCAAGCCCGGGTCGTGTTCGACGCCCACCTCGGCCGGGATCCGCATCTCCGCCTCGGTGTGGTTCATCAACAGCGCGGTGACCGACAGCCCGATCCACAGCACGACCACCACCCCGGTGGCCCACGCGAGCATCCGGATCCGGGCGGCCCGGCGCCCCCCGTCGACGAAGACCGGGACCGTGGTGCCGGTCCGGGCGGCTGGCCGAAGCCTGGTCCGACCCGCGGTGCCGGTCGGGTCCGCCGGCGCACGCCGCACGACGTGGTCCTCGCCCTGCGACCCCGCGGCTTCGATGACCGCCAGCCCGTCGATGGTGCTCATCTGCTCACCTCCCCGCCCACCGGCGGGCTTCCCCCCGGACGCCGCCCGGCGCCCGCACTGACCCGGCACCCTCCCGCGACCGCCGAACACGCTCCGTGTCGACGACCACGTTCCGATGACCGAGAGTGACCATAGTCCAGGAGCGGAGCGCGCGCGCCCACTTTCCGTCGGTTTTTTTCGATCACCTCACGGAGCGCGTCGGAAGGTCGCGACCAGGGCTCGGAAGCCCCCGCGGCGTCAGGTCCCGGCGCCGACCTTCTCGGACACGACCTGCGACGATCCACCCGGCTTCATGGTGACGCCGTAGAGCAGGTCGGCCGCCTCCATCGTGCGCTTCTGGTGGCTGACGATGATGAGCTGGGCGTCGTCGCGGAACTCGGTGACCAGCCCGAGGAAGCGGTGGAGGTTCACGTCGTCCAGGGCCGCCTCGACCTCGTCCATCACGTAGAAGGGCGACGGGCGGGCCCGGAACACGCTGAACAGGTAGGCGAGGGCGGTGAGCGACCGCTCGCCACCGGAGAGCAGCGACAGCTTCTTGACGTTCTTGCCCGACGGCTTGGCCTCGATCTCGACGCCGGTGTCGAGGAGGTCGTCGGGGCGGGTGAGGCGGATCCGGCCCTCGCCGCCGGGGAACAGCGTCTCGAAGAGCTGGCGGAAGTTCGACTCGACGTCCGCGTAGGCGGCGGCGAACACCGACACGATCTCCTCGTCGACGGCCCGGATGACCTTCGCCAGGTCGCGTCGCGCCGACTTCACGTCGTCGAGCTGCGCCTCGGTGTGGGTGTGGCGCTCCTGGAGCGCGGTGAACTCCTCGAGGGCGAGCGGGTTGATCGGCCCGAGGAGGCGCAGCTCCCGCTCGAGGTCGCGCACGCGGGCCGGCGCGGTGGTGCCCTCGGGCAGCTCGGGCTCGGGGACGGCGAGGGCGGCGTCGGGGTCGACGTCGAGGTCGCGCCGCATCGCCTCGACGGCGGCCTCGATGCGCACGGTGATCTCCGAGACGTCGATCTCGGCGCGCTGGAGCCGCTCGCGGGTCTCGGTGAGGGACCGCTCGACCTCGGCACGCCGCTTGCGGGCCGCCTCCAGTTCGGAGGCGACCGCCCGGGCCGCGTCGGACTGCTGCCGACGGCGCGCCCGGAGGTCGTCGACCGTGCGGTCGAGGGCGATCCGGTGGCCGTCGACGATGGCGGCGAACCGGCCGACGGCCCGGGCCTGACGTTCGAGGGCGACGCGGCGGGCCTCGGCGGCGGCCCGCTCGGCGCCGTAGCGCGACAGGCGCTCCTCGACCTCGGCCCGGCGGGCGGCGAGGAGCTGGCGACGCTCCTCCAGTCCGGCGACGCGCACCCGCAGCTCGTTGCCGGTGGCTGCCACCGTGGCCGCCCGGTCGTCGAGCTCGGCGCGGGCGGCGGCCGCGGCGCGGGCGGCCTCGGCCCGGCGGTCCTCGTCGGCCTCCAGGGCGGGCAGCTCCCCGGCGAGGCGGTCGGCCTCGGCCCGGTCGCGGGCGGCGGCGTCGGTGAGGGCGGAGCGCTGCTCGTCGAGGGACGCGATCTCGGCGGCGAGGTCGGCACGGTCGGACTCCATCCGCCGCAGCGCCTCGTCGACCGCCGTCGACCGCGTGCGGGCCCGGTCGAGCTCGCGGCGCGCGGCCTGCTCGTCGGACCGGGCGGCGTCGAGGGCGCGGCGGGCGGCCTCGGCGGCCTCGGCGGCGGCGACCGCCTCCTCCTCGGACCGCTCGACCTGCTCGCGGGCCTCGGCGAGCGCGGCGCCGGTGGCCCCGGCCCCGCCGGTGCCGATGCGCCAGCCGTCGGCGGCGAAGCGGTCGCCGTGACGGGTGACGACCACCAGGCCCGGATCGGCGCCGGGCGCGGTGACCCGGTCGACCGCCTCGGGCCAGGAGTCGACGGCGACGACCCCGGCGAGGAGGGCGTCGAGGAGCGGCTCGACGTCGGGCCGCAGGGCGCGCACCCGACCCCGGAGGCTCCCCGGCGCGGTCGACCCGAGGGTGGTCGCGCCGGCGCCCGCGGGCCGCAGGGGGATGACGGCGCCGGTGGCCTTCTCGGCGGTGAGCGACTCGACGGCGCGCCGCGCCCCGGCGGGACCGTCGACGACTACGGCGCCGAGGGCGGGCCCGGCGGCGGCCTCGAACGCGGCCTCCCATCCCTCGTCGACGGCGACGAGGTCGAGCACGGTGCCGAGCACGCCGGCGACGTCGGAGAGCCGTGCGGCCCCGGCCTGGGCGCGGGCCTCGTCGAGGGCGAGCGCCAGCGCCTCGGCACGGGCGCTCCAGCGGTGGGCGTCACCGTCGGCGGCGCGGCGGTGCTCGATCGCGGCGCCGGCGGCGACCTCGGCGGCCTCGACGTCGCGACGGGTCCGCTCGGCGTCGTCGGTGCGACCGGGCATCTCGGTCCGGAGCC
>JAAYBP010000227.1 GCA_012730075.1 Acidimicrobiales bacterium
CGCGACGACGGGCGACCCGGCGTCCCGCGGGTCGGTGACCGTCTTCGTCGTCGACCCTTCCGCCGACGGGGTCACGGTCGAGCCCCAGGTCGGCCCGGACCTGGAACCGGTCTCGACGGTGCGCCTCGAGGGCGTGGTGGTGGGAGCGGACGCGGTCGTCGGCGAGGTCGGCGGGGGAGCGGCGGTGGTCGACACGATCGTCGCCCTCGGCGTCGCCGGGATCTGCGCCCGCCAGGCGGGGACCTGCGACGCCGCCCTGCGCATCGCCGCCGCCTTCACGTCGGAGCGCAAGCAGTTCGGCAGCCCGATCGCCACGTTCCAGGCCGTCGCCCACCGCCTCGCCGATGCCTACATCGACACCGAGGGCATCCGCCTCACCAGCCTGGCCGCCGCCTGGGCGCTCGACGAGGGCGTCCCCGCCGAGGAGGCCCTGGCCGTCGCCAAGGTGTGGGCGTGCGACGCGGGCCAGCGGGTCGTCCACGGCTGCCAGCACGTCCACGGCGGCATCGGCGTCGACACCGACTACCCGCTGCACCGCTTCTTCCGGGCGGCCAAGGCGGCCGAGCACATCCTCGGCACCGTCCACCCCCACCTCGTCGACCTGGGTTCCCGGCTGGTCGCCGAGGCACCGTCGTGACGCTCGGCCCGGAGCGGACCTGACGGCACCGCCTCCGACGCGCGAACCTGACGGCGTGTCAGATGTAGTGTGACGTCAGGCACCAGGCGGTAAATGCCTCCGTAACCGCCGGCGTCCCGCCGCCGACTCCTCCTCGACCTCTGCTTCGACGCCCCCGGACCCACCCGCCGCCCGACCGCTCCCTCCCCGACCCGCACCCTCCCCCGACCCCACCCACGAGGATCCACCGTGCGCCGCATCGTCCCGCTCCTCCTCGTCCCGCTGCTCCTCGCCGCGCTCGCGTGCGGTTCCCGGGCCGACACCGACGCGACCGACGAGGGCCTCGACGGTGGGCCGGATCCCACCGACGGGCCGACTGCCGCCGAGCCGATCGGCACCCTCGACAACCCGTGCGGCGGCGAGGCCTCCGGGGGCGCGGTGCCCGACGGCGTGCCGGGCGTCTCCGACGACACCATCCGCATCGGGGTCATCTCCGACAAGGAGAACGACATCGCCCCGGTGCCCACGATCGGTGTCGAGGACGCGGTCCGGGCGTTCGTCGAGATGTGCAACGACCTCGGCGGCATCAACGGTCGCCGCCTGGACCTGGTCACCTACGATTCCCAGATCCTGCGGACCGACGACGTCACCAAGGAGGCCTGCGCCGACGACCTGTTCGCCCTCGTCGGCAGCGGGTCGGTGCAGGACCAGCTCGGCGTCGAGACGCGCGAGGGATGCGGGTTGATCGAGGTCGCGGCCTACTCGGCGACCACGTCACGGTCGCTGTCGCAGGACTTCTTCTCGCCGCTGCCCGGACTCAACCCGACCGAGTACAACGTCGGGACCTGCCGCTTCATCGCCGAGCGCTTCCCCGACGCGGTGACCAAGGCGGCGATGGTCTGGACCGAGCTACCGGCGCCCGAGGTGCGCGGCCACCAGATCGTCGAGGCCTGCGAGGCGGAGGCGGGCTTCGACTTCGTCGTGCAGGAGGGCCTCGCCTTCGGCAACACGAACTACGGCCCCCTCGTGTCCCAGATGAAGTCGGCCGGCGTGCGCTACTTCTCGATGGTCAGCGCCTCGTCGGAGACCCTTGCGCTGCTCCGCGAGATCCGCGAGCAGGGCCTCGAGCTCGAGGTCATCGACCTCGGTCAGCAGTACTACGAGGAGGCGGTCGCGGCCGACGGCGCCGCCGAGGGGGCCTGGGTGCTCACCAACACCGTCCCCTTCGACGAGACCGACGAGTACCCGGCGATGGCCTTCTACCGCGACGCCGTCGAACAGGTCGGCGGCGTCGAGGGCACGCTCGGCGTGCAGGCGTTCAGTGCGGCCATGCTCTTCGCCACCGCAGTCCAGGAGATGGGTGACGACCTCACCCGCGAGGCGCTCGTCGAGCAGCTCTCCGGCATCCACGAGTGGGACGGCGGAGGCCTGCACATGACCGCCGACCCGGGCGCGAACACCCTGCCCGAGTGCTTCATGTTCCTGCGCATCGTCGACGGCGAGTTCGTGCGCGAACACCCCTCCGAGGGCTTCGACTGCGACCCGGCCCACATCCGTACGTCCACCGAGAGATTCGAGTCCTGACCGTGACCCACCGCTGCACCCGGGCCCTGCTCGTCCTGCTCCTGCTCGTCGCCGCCGCGTGCGGATCGCGCACCGACGACACGTCGGCCGAAGGCGACGACCTGGGCGAGGACCAGACCCAGGACGACGGTACCGACGAGGGCGTCCTCGGCCCGGATTCGGAGACGCTCGGATCGATCGACAACCCGTGCGGCGGGGAGGCGGGCGGGGAGACGCCGAGCGGCGTGCCCGGCGTCAGCGACGACACCATCCGCATCGGGGTCATCTCCGACCGGGAGAACGACCTCGCGCCCGTGCCGACGGTCGGCATCGAGGAGGCGGTCAGGGCGTTCGTCGAGTTCTGCAACGAGGCGGGGGGCATCAACGGCCGTGAGCTGGAACTGCTCACCTACGACTCGCAGGTCCTACGGACCGACGACGTCACCAAGGAGGCCTGCGCCGACGACCTGTTCGCGCTGGTGGGCAGCGGATCGGTGCAGGACCAGCTCGGCGTCGAGACGCGGATCGACTGCGGGCTGGTCGAGGTGGCGGCCTACTCGGCGACGTCGACCCGGGCCGAGTCGGACCTGTTCTTCCAGCCGATCCCGGGCACCCAGTCGCACTTCTTCAACGTCGGACCGTGCCAGCTGATCGCCGAGCGCTTCCCCGAGGCGGTCACCAAGGCGGCGATCGTCTACACGGACCTGCCCGCGGCCAGCACCCGCGGCGCCCAGATCCGTGACAACTGCGAGGCCGAGGCCGGCTTCGACTTCGTCGTCGACTACCCGCTCCCGTTCGGCTCGACGAACTTCGGGCCGCTCGTGTCGCAGATGAAGTCCGAGGGCGTCAAGTACTTCACGATGGTCAGCGCCGTGCCCGACACCCTCGCCATCCTCCGTGAGGCCCAGGACCAGGGCATCGACCTGGAGGTCATCGACCTCGGCCAGCAGTACTACGCCTCCGCGGTCGCCGACGACGGTGCCGCCGACGGGGCGATGGTGCTCACCAACACCTATCCGTTCTCCGAGGCCGACGACATCCCCGTGCTCGGGCTCTACCTCGACTGGCTCGACGAGGTCGGCGCCACCGACGAGCAGATCACCACGCTCGGCGTGCAGGCGTTCAGCGCCGGGCTGCTGTGGGCCACCGCCACCGCCGCGCTCGGCGACGACCTCAGCCGCGAGAACCTGATCGCCGAGCTGGAGGGCATCCACGAGTGGGACGGCGGCGGCCTGCACATGACGACCGACCCGGGCGCCAACCGACACAACCAGTGCTTCCTCTACCTCGAGATCGTCGACGGCGACTTCCAGCGCAACTTCCCCGACTCGGGGTTCGAGTGCGACGCCGACAGCGTGATCGAGACGGAGGAGGCCTACGAGGGCTAGACATCCGCCGTCGTGGAAGACGTCCTCCGCTACCTGGTCATCTTCGCCCTGCAGTCGGCGGCGGTCTACGCCGTCGCGGCCAGCGGGCTGGTGGTGACCTACACGACGACCGGCGTCTTCAACTTCGCCCACGGGGCGATCGGCATGATCATCGCCTTCTCGTTCTGGCAGCTCTCGTCCTCGGCGGCGTGGGACCTGCCCGTGCTGCCGTCGTTGCTGTTCTGCCTGTTCGTGCTCGGCCCGGCGATCGGGTGGTTGCTCGACCGGGTGCTGATGAGCCGCCTCGGCGGCGCGTCCACCATCACGACGATCGTGGCGACGATCGGCCTGCTCGTCGCCCTGGTGTCGATCGCCGGCATCGTGTGGCCCCAGAGCCAGGTGCGGCGGGTGCCGGACTTCTTCGAGGGCGAGAGCATCACGCTGCTCGACGTCAACGTCTCGTACCACCGCATCATCGCCCTGGTCGCCGCCATCGCGGTGGCGATCGGCCTCCGGGCGCTGTTGTTCAACACCCGGCTCGGCACGGCGATGCGGGCGGTGGTCGACAGCCCCGACCTCACCGCCCTCAACGGCGCCAACCCCCGGCGCATCGGGTCGGTGTCGTGGATGCTCGGCTGTTCCCTCGCGGGCCTCGCCGGCATCCTGATCGCCCCTGAGCTGCCCGCCTTCACGCCGGTCGCGCTGACCCTGCTCGTGATCCAGGCCTACGCGGCGGCGATGGTCGGACGGCTCCGCAGCCTGCCGCTGACGTTCCTCGGGGCGCTGATCCTCGCCGAGATCGAGAACGGCCTCGCCCTGGCCCAGGCCAAGGAGTGGGCGGGCAGCTTCAGCCCGTCGCTCGGCGACCTGGCCGCGGCGGCGCCGGTGCTGATGTTGCTGATCGTCCTGGTCGTCATCCGCGAGGATCGCGCCGCCCTGCGTCCCGAGCGGTTCGGCTTCAAGGTGCCGCGGCCGTCGGTCGCGTCGGTCGCGGTCTCGATGGCCGCCCTCGTGTTCGTCGCCGCCGTCGTGTCGGTCACCGGCGTGTTCGCCGTCGGCACGATGAACGAGCTGGGCAAGGGCCTGGCCCTCGGCATCGTGATGCTGTCGCTGGTGCTGCTCACCGGATGGGCCGGCCAGGTGTCGCTCGCCCAACTCGGGCTGGCGGGCGTGGCCGCCCTCGCCGTGTGGAAGCTCGGGCCGGTCACCGGGCTGGTGGTGGGCGTCGTCGCCACGGCCGTCGTCGGCGCGATCGTCGCCCTGCCCGCCCTGCGGATGCGCAGCCTCTACCTCGCCCTCACCACCATGGCGTTCGCCCTCCTGCTCGAACGGGTCGTGTACGGCGAGAACGCCCTCGTCGAGTCGTTCCAGCCCTTCGCCAGCGGCAACGCCCGCGCCGATCGCATCCCCGGCCTCGAGGGCGACACCGCGTTCTTCGTGTTCCTCGCCGTCGTGTTCGGCCTGGTGGCCGTCGGTCTGACCGTGATCCGCAACGGTCACTTCGGCCGGCGTCTCGCGGCGATGAAGGACTCGCCCGCGGCGTGCGCGACGCTCGGCCTCGACCTCACGGTCACCAAGCTCCAGGTGTTCGCCCTGTCGGCGGCGATCGCCGGCCTCGGGGGCGGGCTGCTCGCGATGTGGAAGGTCACGAGCGTCGGTCGCACCGACTTCGCCCTCCTGGAGGGGACGCTCCCGGGCCTGCCGCTCGTGCTGGTGGCCGTCATCGGCGGCATCACGTCGGTCACCGGCGCGGTCGTCGGGGCGCTGTTGTTCGTCTGCATGCCGCTGATCGGGAGCCGGGTCCCGGCCCTGAAGGACCTGATGAACCTGGCGCCCGGGCTGGCCGGCATCGGCCTGTCCAAGAACCCCGATGGCGCGGTGTTGCAGGTGGCCGAGGCGATCGAGGAGGCCCGGGCGGCCCGCGCCGACGTCGATCCGCTGGCCGCGCCCGAGCGGCTCGGGACCGACGGCGACGGGACGCCCGGGCGCATCACCGCCGACGAGGCGGCCCTCCTCGACGACGAGCTGGGCCTGAGCTGGCACCGATGAACGATCCCGTGGCCCCGGACTCCCCGTCGCCCGCCGCCGTCTCGTCGTCCGCGGTGCCGCCGCTGCTCGAGCTCTCCGAGGTCGTGGTGCGCTTCGGCGGCAACGTCGCGGTCGACGGGGCGTCGCTCACGGTCGACGCCGGCACGATCGTCGGACTGATCGGCCCGAACGGCGCGGGCAAGACCACGACGTTCAACGTGATCACCGGCCTCGAGCGGCCGAGCAGCGGGCGGGTGCGGTGGGCCGGCGACGACATCAGCGGCCTGGCCGCCCACCGGCGGGCCCGGCTGGGCCTGGCCCGGACGTTCCAGCGCCTGGAGCTGTTCGGGTCGCTGTCGGTCGCCGAGAACGTCCTGTTCGCCGCCGAGCTGTGTCGACGTCAGGGCGGCACGGTCCGGCCCCCGGTCGTCGACGTCGCCCCCGACGTCGACGCCGTGCACGAGACCGCCGCCCTGCTGGAGCGGGTCGGGCTCGGCGACCTCGCGGCCACCCGGGCCGAGGAGCTGCCCACCGGGCTGGCCCGGCTCACCGAGCTGGCCCGCGCCCTCGCCACCCGGCCCCGTCTCCTGCTCCTCGACGAGCCGGCGTCGGGCCTCGACGAGCGCGAGACCGAGCGCTTCGCCGACCTCCTCGTCGAACTCGCCGCCGACGGGCTGGGCATCCTGCTGGTCGAGCACGACGTGCCCCTCGTGATGCGCATCGCGTCGCGGGTCTTCGTCCTCGACCTCGGCCGGATCCTCGCCTCCGGGACCCCCGCGGAGGTCCAGCGCGACCAGCGGGTGATCGACGCCTACCTGGGCGCGGCGCCGGTGGGGGAGGTGTGACCGTGGGCGACTCCGGCCTCCCTCCCGTGGGCGATCCCGGCCTGGCGTCCGTGGGTGATCCGGTGCCGGCGCCGGTGCTGGAGCTGCGGGGCGTGCGGGCCTCCTACGGGCGGATCGAGGTGCTGCACGGCGTCGACCTGAGCGTGGCCCGGGGCTCGGTGGTGGCCCTGCTCGGCCCGAACGGAGCCGGCAAGACCACGACGCTCGGCGTGATCAGCGGCCAGCTACCGCCCACCGCGGGCGACGTCTACCTCGCCGGGCGGCGGGTCACGGGGGCCGCATCCGACGCCCTCGCCGGGGTGGGGCTGTGCACCGTCCCCGAGGGGCGGGGTGTGTTCCGCACGCTCACCGTCCGTGAGAACCTGCGGATGGCGACCTACCGAGGGGTCCGCCTCGCCGAGGTCGAGGAGCGGGCGTACGGCCTGTTCCCCCGGCTCGGCGAGCGTCGCCATCAGCTCGCGGGCACCATGTCCGGCGGTGAGCAGCAGATGCTCTCGCTGGCCCGGGCGCTCGTCACCGACCCGGAGGTCCTGCTCCTCGACGAGCTGTCGATGGGGCTCGCCCCGATGATCGTCGACGACCTCTACCAGCGGGTCCGGGCCGTCGCCGAGCAGGGAGTCTCGGTGCTGGTCGTCGAGCAGTTCGCCCGCACCGTCCTCGGCGTCGCCGACGTCGCCGCCATCATGTCCACCGGCCGCATCACGTCGGTGGGGTCCCCGTCCGCCATCGAGTCGGAGCTGTCCGACGCCTACCTGGGAGCATCCTGATGACCGCCATGCCGACCGACGGGTCGCCCGACGACCTCGCCGCCCGGGTCCAGCGCCTGCACGTGCCCGAGCCCAAGGCCGACCGGGAGGCGCTGCTGCTCAAGGTCGGGTTCGTGCTCGTCCTCGTCGGCCTGATCCTCGTCGGCGCCGGTTACTGGGGCGCGTCGGGCACCGCCAAGGTCGCCGAGCAGATCCCCTACGCCATCTCCGGCGGGGCCGGCGGTCTCGCCCTGGTGGTGGTCGGCGCGGCGCTGATCATGCGCTACTCCCTCGCCCGGCTGTTCCGCTACTGGCTGGTGCGGACGCTCTACGAGCACCAGGTGCAGACCGACCGCACCGTCGAGGCCCTCGCCCGCGTCGAGGCCGCCCTACGCGACCGCTGACCCGAACCGTGACGGGTCGTACGCAATAGAACGCGTTCTCGTTTGACGTAGGATCCCGGGCCATGGCCGACACCGCCGAGTCCTCGCCCGACCTCCTCGTCGACGTCGACGGTCCCGTCATGACCGTCACGCTCAACCGGCCCGAGGCCCGCAACGCGTTCAGCCCGGACATGCTCGTCCGGGCCGCCGACGCGTGGGCCCGCCTCGACCGCGATCCGGCCCTGCGGGTCGGCATCCTGACCGGCGCCGAGGGGACCTTCTGCTCGGGCATGGACCTCAAGGCGCTCGCGACGGGCATGAGCGACGAGGTCGCCGCCCGCTGGGGCGAGGACCCCGACCTCCACTGGCGGGCCCTGCTGCGCCACTTCCGTCCGTCGAAGCCGATCGTCGCGGCGGTCGAGGGCTACTGCGTCGCCGGCGGCACCGAGATCCTCCAGGCCACCGAGCTGCGCGTCGCGGGCGAGTCCGCCACCTTCGCCATCGCCGAGGTGCAGCGTGGCCTGTTCCCGCTCGGCGGATCGACCGTCCGCCTCCAGCGTCAGATCGGCTTCACCAACGCGGCCGACCTGCTTCTGACGGGGCGCAGCATCTCCGCCGCGGAGGCCAAGGCGATCGGGCTGATCGGCCACGTCGTCCCCGACGGCACCGCGCTCGACAAGGCCCGTGAGCTCGCCGACCGGATCGCCCGCAACGGCCCCCTCGCCGTCGCCGCCGTGCTCCGCTCGATGCGCGAGACCGCCGCGCTGTCCGAGGCCGACGGCCTCGCCCACGAGCTGACGATCGGCGAGCCGATCATCTTCGAGACCAAGGACGCCAAGGAGGGCCCCCGCGCCTTCGCCGAGAAGCGCGAGCCCGTCTTCACCGGCGAGTAGCCGGGCGCCCGGACCGTCCGCCGGAGTGTGCCGGGTAACGGTTTTCCTCCGACCCCACCTGTTACCGGTCAGTTGTCGGTGCCGGCGGCGATCTGCTGGGCCCAGCGGTAGTCGGGCTTGCCGGCGGGGGAGCGCACGATCTCCTCGACCAGGTGAAGCTGGCGGGGCACCTTGTAGCCGGCGATCCGGGTGCGGCAGTGGCCGTCGAGCTCGTCGAGGCTCGGTGGTGACTCGTGATGCCGCGGCTGCACGACGGCGGCCACCCGCGATCCCCAACGCTCGTCGGGCACGCCCACGACGACCACGTCGTACACCTCGGGATGCGCCTTCAGCGCCGCCTCGACCTCCTCGGGGAAGATCTTCTCGCCGCCGGAGTTGATGCACACCGAGCCCCGGCCGAGGAGCGTGATCGACCCGTCGGCCTCGACGGTGGCGAAGTCGCCGGGCACGACGTAGCGCTCGCCGTCGGCGGCGACCACGAACGTCTCGGCCGTCTTCCGCTCGTCCTTGTAGTAGCCGAGGGGGATGTTGCCGCCCCGTGCGACCCGGCCGATCGTGCCCGAGCCGGGTTCGACCGGCACCAGGTCGGCGTCGAGGACCACCGCGTCGCGCGACGGCGTGACGGTGGGACCGCCGCCCTTCATCGCGGTCTCGCCCTTCTGCACGGCGATCATCCCGTTCATGCCGCCCTCGCTCGACCCGATCGAGTCGATGATCAGTGCGTTCGGGATCAGCTCGAGGTAGCGGTCCTTCACCGTCGGCGAGAACACGGCCGCGCTCGACGACACGACGAACAGGGACGACAGGTCGTAGCGGGCAGGGTCCTCCTCCAGCGCCTCGATCAGCGGCCGGGCCATGGCGTCGCCGGTGATCATCACCGTGTTCACGCCCTCCCGCTCGATCGCCGCCCACACCGCGTGGGGCGAGAAGCGGGGGACGAACACGACCGTGCCGCCCTCGAACCAGAACCGCAGCGTCGACCACTGGGCGGCCCCGTGCATCAGCGGCGGCGCCGACAGGGTGACCATCGGGTTCTCGGTGGCCAGCGCCTTCTCGGCGAGCTGGGTGTCGGAGGCGACGCGCTCCTGGGTGTAGGCGTCGATGCCGCCGCCGAGCGCGAAGAACACGTCCTCGTGGCGCCACACCACGCCCTTGGGCATCCCCGTGGTGCCGCCGGTGTAGAGGACGTAGCGGTCGTCGTCGGAGCGCTCTCCGAAGTCGCGCTCGGGCGACGCCGACGCCAGGGCGTCGGCGATGGGCACCGACCCGAGCCGACCGAGCGCGTCGACCACGTCGGGGTCGCTGGCGACCGCGCCGGACTCGTCGTCGGGCGGGCCCGGCATGGCGACGAAGTGGCGCAGGCGCCCGATGCGGGGGGCCACCGCCGCGACCCGGGGGGCGAAGGCGACGTCGTGGACGAGGGCGACCAGGTCGGCGTTGTCGAAGAGGTACGCCAGCTCGTCCTCGACGTACCGGAAGTTGATGTTGATCGGGACCGCGCGCAGCTTGAACGCGGCGATCATCGCCACCATCCACTCGGTCGAGTTCTGACCGTGGATGCCGACGTGGTCGCCGACGCCCACGCCGTGGTCGGCGAGGTGGTGCGCCAGGCGGTTCGCCCGTTCCTCGACCTCGGCGAAGCTCAGCCGGTCGTCGCCGACGACCAGGGCGAGTCGGTCGGGCACGGCGTCGACGGTGCGCTCGAAGAGGTCCGCGATGTTGTACGCCACGGCTCGTTTGTACCACGGGAACTAGAACGCGTTCTCATTTGCTCCGGTTGCGATGCGGAGCGTGGGTCGTCCCGCGCCGGGCGCCGACGGTGGGGACCGGTAGGGTCGGCGGACCATGGCGCGCTGCCTGCTCTGCACCTCGACCGTCGACGACGCCGCGGCCGTGTGCCCCCACTGCGGCGGTGCGGTCGCCCCGGACGAGGTCGCCTCGCCGTGGGACGACCCCACCCGCATCGAACCGATCCCCACCGAGACCGAGACCTATCCGTCGACCCCTCCTCCGGGTCCTCCGTCCGGCCCCGGCGGTACCGCGTTCGGCCCCGGTGCGTACGCGCCTGGTGAGTACGCACCGGGGGGTTACGGAGTCGGCGGGTACGGCGGGTACGGAGCGGGGACGCCCGCCTCCGCCGGGTACCCGTCCGGTGGGTACGGCGTCGGCGGGTACGCCCCTGGTGGACCCGTCCCCGGTGGGTACGGGTCCCCCTACGCGGCGGGCGGCTACGGATACGCGCCCTACCCCGGCTACGTGCGGCCGGTGCCGACCGACAACCTGGCGGTCGCCTCGCTGATCACGGTGATCGTCGGGGTGGTGACGGCCGGGTTCTGCGGCCTCACCGTCGTGGCCTGCCCGGTCGGCGCGGTCATGGGCCACGTCGCGCTCTCGCGCATCGGCCATTCCGGCGACCAGGGTCGCGGCTACGCCCTCGCCGCCATCATCATCGGTTGGGCGGTAACCCTGCTCGGGGTCCTCGCCGTCGCGGCCTTCATCGCCTTCGCCGCCAGCGCCTGACCCTCGCCGGTCTGGTAACAGTTTTCCTCCGACCCCACCTGTTACCGGTCAGCCGGTGCGCTTTCGCTTGGCGGAGGCCTTGGCGCGCTTCTTCGGGGTGGTGGCGGCGGTGTGGGCCTCGGCGGCGGCGACCAGTTCGTCGAGGGCCGGCTGGACCGCGGCGGTCATCGTCCAGACGTCGGGCACCAGCTCGCGGTCGACCATGAACCCGATGTCGACCGAGTCGCGGTAGCTGAACACCGTGATGTTCAGCCCGCACCCCTCCATCACCGGCCCCATCGGGTAGGCGGCGACGACCTCAGCACCGGCGAAGTACAGCGGGAAGGGCGGGCCGGGCACGTTCGACACGATCAGGTTGTGCACCGGACGGTGCACGTTGGCCAGGTTCATGCCCGAGTAGAGCCGCGACGCCAGGTTGAACACGTTGGGGCCGGCGTACTCGGCCCAGCCCTGGAGCATGGTGGCCCCGACCGCGTTGTGCTCCTCCTTGGCCCCCCGGGTGGTGGTGCGGATGGCCTCGAGCCGCTCGGCCACGTCGTCGAGCTCGATGGCGAGCGAGGTGAACATCGCCGAGACCTTGTTGCTGCCCGGGGCATGGTCGTCGCCGCTGCGCACGGAGACCGGGCACACCGCCACCAGCGACTCGTCGGGGCGGGCGTCGTGCTCGTCGAGGTAGCGGCGCAGCGTGCCCGCGCACAGGGTCAGCACCACGTCGTTGACGGTGCAGTCGAACGCGTTCTTGACCGCCTTCACCGTCTCGAGCGGGATCCGGGCGAAGCCGACGTCGCGGCGGCCCGACGTGGGACCGTTCCACGGCACCCGCGGCGCGGTGAGCGGCACCGCGCCGACCAGGTGCTTCGGGTCGCGTCGGCCCTGCACGACCCGCGACACGGCCCGGGCGGTCTGGTTGAGCAGCGGGAACAGGCCCGCCGACCGCCGTACCCGCGACGCCACCGCGTGGCCGAGCAGCTCGACGTCGTGCGGCACCCGCTCGGCCGGGAGCTCCGGCGCCGGCCCGGTGACCACCGCGTCGGCGGGGTCGAGGTCGAAGAGGTGGACCATCAGCTCGGCGCCGCTGGCCCCGTCGATCGCACAGTGGTGGACCTTCGACACGATGCCGATGCGGTCCTGCTTCAGGCCCTCGACCACCCACATCTCCCAGAGGGGCCGGCGCCGGTCGAGCGGCACGCTGGCGATCTGGGCCGCCATCTCGCCCAGCTCCCGCCGCCCGCCGGGGGCCGGCGCTCCGATGCGCCGTACGTGGTAGTCGAGGTCGAAGTGCGGGTCCTCGACCCACACCGGATGGTGCAGGTTGAGCGGCACCGACACGAGCCGCCGCCGGAACGGCTCGATGCGGTCCATCCGGGACCCGATGAACTCCTTGATCGCGTCGAACGAGTAGCCGCCCGGCATCGTCGCCGGGTCGAGCACCATCGTCATGGCGACGTGCATGTGGTGCGTCGGCGTCTCCAGGTAGAGGAACGTGGCGTCCAGCCCGCTCAGTCGCTCCATGGGGACCCTCCTCGTGGTTCTCGGTCAGCATCGCACGTCGCTCGCCCCGGGGCGCCGTGCCATCGGACCGGCGCGGCCGGCGTGTCGGCGAGGGGGACCGAAACGAGAACGTGTTCTATTCTGGCGGGCGTGGACTTCGACGACACGCCCGCCGAGGCGGCCTTCCGCGCCGAGGCCCGCGCCTGGCTCGACGCCCACGCGCCCGCCAAGGGCGGGCCCGACGACTTCAGCGAGGGCTACCTCGCCGGCGACGTCGACCCCCACGCCCACGTGGAGCGGGCCAAGGAGTGGCAGCGGCTGCTCTTCGACCACGGATGGGCCGGCATCACCTGGCCGACGGAGTACGGCGGCCGGGGCCTGAGCGCGGTCGAGTCGATGATCTGGAACCAGGAGATGGGCCGCTACGGCGTCACCGTCGGGCCCTTCGCCGTGGGCATCGGCATGGCGGGACCGACGATCCTGCGCCACGGCACGGACGCGCAGCGCAAGCGCTTCCTCCGCCCGATGCTCCGCGGCGAGGAGATGTGGTGCCAGCTCTTCAGTGAGCCCGAGGCCGGGAGTGACCTGGCCGCCCTGCGCACCCGGGCCGTCCGCGACGGCGACGAGTGGGTGGTCGACGGGCAGAAGGTCTGGACCTCGTCGGCCGCCACCGCCGACTGGGGGATCCTGCTGGCCCGCACCGATCCCGACGCCACCAAGCGCAAGGGCATCACCTACTTCCTCGTCGACATGCGGACCCCGGGCATCGACGTGCGCCCGCTCCGCCAGATCACCGGGTCGGAGCACTTCAGCGAGGTGTTCCTCGACGGCGTGCGGCTGCCGGTCGACGCGGTGCTGGGCGAGGTGGACGGGGGCTGGGCCGTGACCCAGACGACCCTCGCCAACGAGCGGGGCCTCATCGCCGGGGGCAACAAGGCGTCCGATGCCGTGGCCCTGTGCGCCCTCGCCCGGGACCTCGGCCGCGCTGAGGACCCGGTGCTGCGCCAAAAGCTGGTCGACTGCTGGATCCGGCAACGGATCCAGGCCTACCACGGCTACCGGCTCCAGACGGCGCTCAGCCAGGGACGCCAGCCCGGGCCCGAGACGTCGATCATGAAGCTCTTCGCCGCGGAGTACCTGCGTCGGCTCGGCGCCGCCGCCCTCGAGGTGCTCGGGCCGGACGGCACGCTCTCGGGCGCCGGTCCCGCCGGCGGGGCCTGGCAGCAGCGCTTCCTGCACGCGCCGGCGATCGGCATCGCCGGCGGGTCGAACGAGGTGCAGCGCAACATCGTCGGTGAGCGGGTCCTCGGGCTGCCCCGGGAGCCCGCGGTCGACGACGTGCCGTTCCGCGAGCTGATCGCCTCGCGCAGGTAGGTTCGGCCGATGTCCGCGACCGCACCCCAGGGGGCCGCAGCCGGGCCGCTCACCGCGGCCCAGGCGGCCCGGCGCGAGCGGGTGCTGCGCGCCGCGCTCGACCTGGCCGCCGAGGGTGGATACGACGCGGTGCAGATGCGAACCGTCGCCACCCGGTCCGAGGTGGCCCTCGGAACGATCTACCGGTACTTCTCGTCGAAGGACCACCTGCTCGCGGCGGCGCTCGTCACCTGGACCAACGACCTCGAACGCCGCGTCGCCCGTCGGCCCCCCAAGGGCCGTACGCCCGCCGACCGGGTGGGCGACGTGCTCGAGCGGGCCACCCAGGCGATGGAGCGCCAGCCGATGCTCACCGAGGCGGTGATCCTCGCCATCTCCTCGCCCGACCCCGGCGCGGCGTCGTGTCAGGGCGAGGTCGCGGGCTCGATGGCCCGAGTGATGGACCGGGCCATGCCCGACGACCTCGACCCGGGCGTCCGCGCGGACGTCGCCCGCGTCCTGAACTTCGTCTGGTACGGCGCCCTGCTCGGCTGGGTCAACGGCTGGTCCGGCACCGACTCGGTCGCCGACGAGATCCGCAACGCCACCCGGCTCCTCCTCGACCAGTTCGGCTGACCACCTGCCCCTCGTAGGTTGGGAGTGGCCCCAACTCCGGGTAGACCGGCTGTTCGCGCCA
>JAAYBP010000228.1 GCA_012730075.1 Acidimicrobiales bacterium
CGCGGGGGACGAACACGGACGGCTCGGTCTCGCCGTGGGTGTGGACGTAGCGGCGGCAGTTGGGGAACACGGCCCGGGCGCGGACCCGGACGACGAGCTTGGCGCCGGGATAGGAGTCGAGGAGCGGCCCGTCGGCCTCGATGGTCGCCTCGCCGGTGAGCCGCAGGCGGGACCCGTCGCCGAAGTCGACGAACAGCAGGCCGATCGCGGGGTTCTCGTCGATGTTCCCGGCGCTGAGGAACATGCCGTTGCCGTCGTAGAGCGGGAAGGCGATCGTGTGCTCGTCGACCACGCGGACGAAGCCGGGGTCGCCGCCCTTGTAGGAGCACTGCGGTCGACCGTCGGCGTCGGCGGTGGCGAGGAAGAACATGTCCCGCGCCTCGATGAAGTCCCGGAAGCCGGTGACGTCGTCGCCGGCGGTCTCGTTCAGCCGGTCGGCCAGCCGTCGGGTGTCGAAGCGATCCTGCAGCTGCCGGTGCGAGGCTCGGTACTCCATGGCCGCCCCCGTCCCTTCGGATTCGCCGCGACGCTACCCCCGGTCACGGTCCCGCGGCGAGGGCCGGGCGCGGCGGCCGGGCACGAACGGGTGACGCGACGTCGGGGGTGGGGCCGACACCGGGAGCTCGCCCTCGTGGCCCTGGCGAACCGCCGCGGCGGCGACCGCCGGCTCGACCCCGGCCACGATCATGAGGTCGAGCGCCACCATCTCCACCGCCATCACCGCCGCGAGCGGCACGTCACCGGTCGCGCCACCAGCTTCGGTCTCGCCGCGCCCGACCCCACGGGGCAGGTCCCGTGCCACGGCCAGGGCCGAGTCGGCCGCGGCCTGGCGGGTCGCCCGGTCCCCGGGGTCGGCCGCCATGGCCCGCAGGTCCCCGGCCAGGCGCTGCACGAGCGGAGTGAGCGGCGAGCACGCCTGCGACCCGGCGTCGACGACGGCGCGGGCCAGCCCCACGCCGCTGGCGCCGAGGAGGTCGAGGTGCCCGGCGTTCTCGTTCTCCTGCACCACGGTCTCGATGCGGGACCGCCAGATGGCCGAGTGCCGGGCCACCCGTCCGCTGACCCGCCGGAGCCGGGCTAGCTCGGTGAGCGTGTCGCGCACGTCGCGCAGCCGCGTCAGCCCCTCCTCGGCCAGGTCGTCGTCACCGCGTTCGAGGGACCGGGCGACCAGGTCGAGGGCGTCGGCCATCCGCGCCAGGACGTCGGCCGCCGTCCTCCGCACGAGGGCCACCGGCTCCGGTGACAGGAGGATCTGGCTGAAGACGAGCGCCACGGCGGCACCGATCAGGGCGTCGACGAGCCGGTTCGGCCCGGCCTCGCCGTCGGCGGCGGCGACGGTGAGGATGGCCCCGGCGGCGGCCTGCACGATCACGAGCCGGGGCGAGCGGAGGAGCCGGGCGACCGCCATGGCCGCGAACGTCGCCAGGGCGAGCCGCCCGTAACCGCCGCCGAGGGCGAACACGGTGAGCTCGCCGGCCGAGATGCCGATCAGCACCCCGAGCAGGAGCCGCACCGCGTTGGATCCGCGCTCGCCGAGCGGAGAGCTGAGGGCCACGACCGCGGCGATGGGAGCGAAGAACGGTTCCTCGTGTCCGCCGAGCTCCGAGGCGATGACCCACGCCAGCGTCGCGCCGGCGGTGAGCGTGAGGAGGGGGAGCAGCGCGCGCCCGGCACGGCGCAGCGATGCGGCGGCGCGGGCCCGCGTCACGTCACGGGGTCGCCGTGGTGGCGGGCTCGTCCCCGGTGGCGCGGCGGGCCGCGAGGTCGGCGACGAGGCCGCGGAACGCCTTCTCGGTGAGGGGGTAGGTCGACATCACGGCGACGGCGCCGAACACGACGACCGCGGGGAGGATCCCGGCCGCGATCCGGATGGACGTGACTGCCGAGTCGGTCTGGTCGCCCGCCCCCGACACGTAGCCGCCGAGGCCGATCGTGTAGGCCGCGGCCGCGCCGCCGACGCCCTGGCCGGCCTTGCGCATGAACGACAGGACGGCGTAGTTGCTGGCCTCCGCCCGCACGCCGCTCTGCCACTCGCCGTAGTCGACGGTGTCGGCCTGGAGGGCGAAGATCAGGGCGTTGACGAGCCCGAGGCCGAGGCCGTAGACGCCGAAGAAGGCGAGGCCCACGGCGGGGACGGACCCGGGGGCGAGGCCGAGTCCGATGCCCGCGGCGGCGGCCACCGCGCCGGCCACGAGGTAGGCGCGCTTCTTGCCCAGCCGCTCGACGGCGGCGGGTACGAGCGCGGCGGCGCCGAGCATGCCGACGGTCTGGACGACGGTCATCACGATGAACAGGTCGGCGTTCCCCAGCACGTCGCGGGCGTAGTAGACCGCGACCGTCTGCACGGCGAACATGCCCGTCAGGAACAGCAGGGCCGAGGCGCACAGGATGACGAGGGGCCGGTTGTGCCGCAGCATCCCGACGGTGTCGCGCAGGCTCACCTGGGCGGCGGTGCGGGCGACCCGCTCCTCGGTGCTGGCGAAGCACCACACGTAGAGGGCGTACCCCACGATCGCGAAGACGACGGTGGTGATGGTCAGCGACCGCTGGAGGTCGCTCGCCCCCGAGATCTGCGGCGACACGACCATCGCGATGGCGAGGATGGTGACGCTCGCCGCGACCATGCGGGCGGTCGACATCCTGGCCCGCTCGCCCGCGTCCTGGGTCATGGCCGCGGCCAGCGACCCGTAGGGGATGTTGACGAAGCTGTAGGCGAGCGAGAACAGGGCGTAGCTGACGTAGGCCCAGCCGAGCTTGCCGCCGTCGCCCAACCCGCCGGGGATCGAGAACAGGGCGACGAGCAGGAGCAGGAGGGGCACCGACGCCAGGACGAGGTACGGGCGGAAGCGACCCCACCGCGTCGACGTCGCGTCGACGAGGCGACCGGCGACGAGGTCGGTGACGCCGCCCCAGACCCGCACGACGAGGAAGAGCGTGCCCGCCGCTCCCGCCGAGATGCCCGCGACGTCGGTGTAGTAGAGCAGCAGGAACGCCGACGCCATGGAGAACGTCAGGTTGTTGGCGACGTCCCCGCTGGCGTAGCCGAGGTACTGCCGGAGCCTCACGGTGCGGTCCCGCTCACGTCAGGGGTTCCCCCCGCCAGCGCCGGCGCAGGTGCGCGGTGACCGCCTTGGGGCGCCGGTCCCGGGTGAACACGCCCTTCTTGTTGCCGTCGACTCGCATGATCCCCGACGAGGTGGCGAAGTCGGCGAAGTTCCAGATTTGCTCGCCGACGACCGAGTCGATGCGGTCGAAGACGCCGTGGGTCATGGCGAGCAGCTCGGCCTGGTACTCCTCGGTCCAGGGCACCGGCACGATGCCGTGCAGCCCGCCGGCGGTGTCGGCCCCGTACTCGGTCATGATGATCGGCTTGTCGTGCTTGGCCTCCCAGGCGCGCAGCTCGGCCTCGAGGGCCCGCTCCGCCGCCGGCAGGTCGCCGGTGTTGACGTACCAGCCGTAGTAGCGGTTCAGCATCAGCACGTCGAACAGGTCGCTGATCCGGTCCTTGTCCGCCGGGGCGAGCATCACGTTGACGAACCCCACCGGGCGGGACGGGTCGAGGCGGCGGGCCTCCTCGACGAGCGGCTCGAAGTACTCGCGCGACGCCGGGGTCTCCGACTCGGGCTCGTTGGCGATGCTCCAGATGACGACGCACGGGTGGTTCTTGTCCCGGGCGATCATCTCCCGGATCGTCTGCCGGTGGACCTCCCGCGTGGCGTCGTTGACGGTGTCCTCGGTGAAGGTCGTGAAGCCCTGGGCCCCGAACACGCCGCCGGCGAGGCCCATGTTGATGCCCACCGCGGGGGTCTCGTCGATGACGACGATGCCGTGGCGGTCCGCGTACTCGTAGACCTCCTCGGCGTAGGGGTAGTGCGACGTCCGGAACGAGTTGGCCCCGAGCCACTCGAGGAGGGCGAAGTCGTGGACCATCGACGCGTCGTCGTGGCCCTTGCCCCGCACGGCGTGGTCCTCGTGCATGCCGAAGCCCCGGAACTAGAACGGCTCGCCGTTGATCAGGAACCGGTTGCCCCGCACCTCGACGGTGCGGACGCCGACCGGCAGCGGATA
>JAAYBP010000229.1 GCA_012730075.1 Acidimicrobiales bacterium
CGACGTCGACTCGCCGGCGTCGATCCTCCACGTCGACGTGGCCCCCACGATCGCCCGGCTGCTCGGGGCCCCCGCCCCCGCGCGCGCCCAGGGCAAGGCGCTCACCCAGTACCTCACCGCCTGAACCACCGCGATCCGCGACGACAGGTCGAACCGGGTTCCGGGTGTCGCTCAGTCGGCGGCGAGTTGAGAGGCCACGGGCGGTCGGACGCGCTGGGCGACCGACGAGGCGGCCCACGCGCCGAGTCCGACCACTACCGGTACGACGACGAGCAGGAGCCCGACCGCCGTCCACGGCACCCGCGGCCGATCGTCGGACACGACGGCGATCACCACGAGCGCCGGTAGCAGGCCGGTCGGCACGGCGAGCACGACCCCGGCGACGGCCAGCACCGCCGCCCGTCCACCCGCCATCCGCCGCAGCGTCCGGGGCGGCGCGCCGACGGCGATCAGCACGTCGCGCTCGTCGCGGCCCTCGGCCGCGGACAGGCCGAGGCTGATCGCCACCACCAGCAGCGTGGCGACGAGCGCGGCGGCGACGACGGCCGCCTGGATCAACCGGAGGTCGATCGCGCCGCCGTCCTCGACGTACTCCCAGCTGACGCTCCACCAGAGCCCCGGGTCGGTCACGTCGACCGCCCCGCGCTCCTCGCCGGGCCCCAGGAACAGCGTCGCGCCCGTCGAGAGCTGCGAGAGCCGGGTCCGTTGGTCGCGGTCGAGCGACGATCCGGTCCGGAGCACCACCCCGCGTTCGACCGGTTCGAGCCCCGCGGCCCGGGCCGCCTCCTCGGTGACGAGGACGCGGGCACTGCCGAAGGCGTGCGTCGCCGGTCGGTCGCGCCGGACGGCCGCCCGCAGCTGCACTCCGGGCGCAGCCGCAGTCCCCGACAACCTGATCGTGGCCTCCCCGCCGGGGCCGGCCGTGACGCCGACCTGGTCGAGCACCTGCCGGTCGAGCACCAGGGCACCCACGTCGGCGAGGCGCTCCTGGTCGGCCGGGGTCAGCCCGATCAGGTCGAGCACGGCCTCGTCCGCGACGGTGATCACGAGGTAGATCGCCGGGTCGTCGGGATCGACGTCGTCGGCCGACGCCAGACCGGCCTGGCGGAAGGGTGCCCACGAGGCGTCCGGCAGGATCTCCTCGATCAGGGCCCGGTCGGCGGCCGGGACGGGGGTGGCCACGAGCGGGCGGAGGTCGTGGCCGACCACTCCCTCGGAGTCGGATCGGTACAGCACCGCGTCGCGCGGCCCGTCCGGGAGCCGCCAGAACTCCTCCACGTCCGTCGGGCTCGCGTCCCCGGGGGTCGGGGCCCCCGCGGTGGCGATGGCCGCGGCCACCGCGAGCGCGGCGCCCCCGGCCACGGCGATCGCGGTGACCGTCCCGGCGCTGCGGGCCCGGGCGCGGTGCATGCTCCGCGCCGCGAGGCGGGCCGTGCCGCGGAGGCGTCCGCCCAGCCGGGTGACCGCGTCCACGACGACGGGGCTGAGGCAGCACGCACCGAACATCACGGCCAGGCCGCCCACGATCACGCCGAGCGCGTTCAGCGACGAGGAGCCGCCCGTGGTCGACGCCCCCGCGACGAGGGCGAGCACGGTGGTACCGCCGAGGAACAACACGACGCCGGTGGGCAGCATCAGGCGAGGCACCCGGCCGACCGGTCGACGACCGCTAAGCGCGGTGAGGGTGGGCACCCGCGACACCGACCGGGCCGGGACGAAGGCGGCGATGGTGGCCACGACGACCCCGGTCGCCACGACGAGCGCCACGTCGACCGGGTGCACCCGGAAGCCGCCGAGGTCGCGGCCGACGACGTCCAGCACCAGGGGACGGGCGACCAGCACGGCGGTCACCGCGGCCGCCGAACCGGCCCCGGCCCCGATCAGCCCGTTCCATGCGCCCTGGAGGGCCAACGTCCGGCGTACCTGGGCCGGGCTGGCCCCCTGGGCCGAGAGGAGTCCGACGGTGACGAGTTGGCGGCGGGACCCGATGGCGAAGGCGGCGGCCACGATGACGCCGACGGCCGCGAGGGCCAGCGTCCCGGCGACCCACCCCCAGGCGATGCCGGTCCACACCGACTCGCGGTTGCCGTCGTCGAGGGCCCGACCCCAGCCGCCCTGGGCCCCGAGGGACGAGATGAGGGCCTCGGTCCGGGCGACGTCGAGGTCGCCGGGCACGTCGACGTCGATCTGCTCGGTCACGTCCCGGACCCGCGACCAGTCGACCGAGGCCGGCCCGGCGATCAGCGTCGAGGCGGAGTAGGCGTCGCGCCGGCGCCCCACCCCCGACACCTCGACCGCGGTCCCGTCGAGCACGATCTCGTCGCCGACGCCCAGGGCGAGCTCGTCGGCGAGGTGCCGGCCCAGCACGACCTGGCCGGGCCCCGGCGCCGAGCCCTCGCGGAGGTCGAACGTCGACCCGGCGATCGGATCGGCGAGGTCGAGGTCGGTCAGCTCGACCGAGGGCCGCTTCGAACCGAGCGCGATCGAGCCCGACGCGGTGCGCTGGCGCGACCAGCGCGAGCCCGCGGGCAGCAGCGCGGCCAGGCGCTCGTCGGGCAGATCACCGACGTTGCGCCGGAGGTCGACGTCGACGCCGGCACCGTGGGACAGCGCGTAGCGGTCGGAGCCGCGCTCGCCCTGCACCCGGAACAGCGTGAACCCGGCGACCATGGCGAAGCTGGGCACGGCGACGAGGAGGGCGACGAGGATCGTGCGGCCGAGTCGGCGACGCACCTCGCGCCGGGCGAGGCGGGCCGCCAGGCGCCACGACGCCGAGGCGTGGCGGGGCTCGGCGTCGGCCCAGCCCACGGGGATGGGGGCGGGCGCCTCGGTCAACGCGGTCACCGACGTCCCCCGTCGTCGGCCTCGGACTGGTCGACGACGCGCCCGTCGCGGAGGAACACGACCCGGTCCGCCCAGGACGCGAACCGCGGCTCGTGGGTCACCAGGACGACCGCCGCACCGCGGGCCGGCAGGGCGGCGAGCAGCTCGATCACCTGGTCGCCGTTGGCGGTGTCGAGCGCCCCGGTCGGCTCGTCGGCGAGGACGAGGCGTCGCGTCCCGGTGGTGGCGCGGGCGATGGCGATCCGCTGCTGCTGGCCGCCGCTGAAGTCGTCGGGGTAGCGGTCGAGCCGGTCGAGCCCCATCGCGGACAGCGCCTCGCGGGCCTGGTCCCGGGCATCCCTCGTCGGTATGCCGTCGAGCTCGAGCGGCAGCATCACGTTCTCGAGGGCGGTGAGCGACGGCACCAGGTTGAGGCGCTGGAACACGTAGCCGACGTCGCGGCGGCGCATCGTCGCCCGCTGGCTCGGGGTCATCGCGCTCACGGGGCGTCCGCCGACCACGACGGTGCCGGACGTCGGGTCCTCCAGCCCACCCGCCAGGTGCAACAGCGTCGACTTGCCGCACCCCGACGGGCCCATGATGGCCACCATCTCGCCGGCGGCGACCGTGAGCGTGACGCCCGCGAGCGCGGTCACCGCGTTGTCGCCGCTGCCGTAGGTCTTGGCGACGTCGAGGAACCGGATGGCGTCGACGGGCGGCACCGGCTCGGGCGGGGCGAGGGTGTCGGTCACGGTCATGGGATCTCCCGGCTCTCGGTCGTGCGGGTCTCGGTTCCGCGGATCTCGGTCGTGCGGATCTCGGTCGTGCGGGTCATCGCGGTGCCCACGGGTCAGCGACGGGCCTGGAGGACCCGGGCCTCGCACTGGTCGAGCCAGCGCAGGTCAGCCTCGGCGCGGAGGACGAGGGCGTCGTCGACGAGGACGGCGGCCAGCGCCTCGCCCCCGACGGCGGGATCGGTCGCGCGGCCCCGCTGGTCGCGGCGGCGACGCTGGAGCAGGGCCAGGAGCGCGGTCCGCTGGGCCGTGACGACCGCAAGGGCGTGGTCGGGCCCGCGGTCGAGGGCCATGAGGACCTTGAGCATCAGCTCGTCGCGGGGCGGCGGGTCGTCGCCGCCGACCGCCTCCCACCAGGCGCCCAGCGCCGCGGTGCCGGCGTCGGTGATCGAGTACGTCCGCTGGCCGTCAGCCTCGGCGGTGGCGACGAGCCCGTCCCGCTCGAGCCGGTCGAGGGTCGTGTACACCTGCCCGACGTTCAGGGGCCAGACGCCTCCGGTCGCCGCCTCGAACCCGGTCTTGAGCTGGTGACCGACCCGCGGTCCCGCATCCAACAGGGCGAGCAGCCCCTCCCGAACGGCCATACTCGGTATACCTTACTCAGTAAGGTGAGCTCGTCAACCTCCCGCCCACCCCGCGACGACACCTGGAACCAGGTTCCGGGTGTCGGGTGCCGGCTGTCGGCTACGGGAGGGCGGCGCGGACGACTTCGGCGTCGTGGGCGTAGGTGAGGCGGCCGGCGGCCTCGGCGGGCGGGAGCCACTCGACCGCGTCGACCTCGTCGTTGGCCGAGAACTCCCCGCCGTCGATCGTCATCA